>JAGREL010000212.1 GCA_020446575.1 Novosphingobium sp.
TGATGAATCATGACATGGACCTCGGCATCCGGGATATCGAGGCGGTAATTCACTGGATCCGCCGGGACCAGGGCATCGCCAAAGTCGGGCTGGTCGGCTTCTGCATGGGCGGCAAGATCGCCTACATGGCGGCGGCCCGTACCGACGTCGACGCCTCGGTCGGCTATTACGGCGTCGGCATCAATGAAATGCTCAACGAATCGCACGCCATCGCCAACCCGCTGCTGCTGCATGTTCCGACGGCAGACGGCTTCGTGCCGCCCGAGGCGCAGAAAGCGATGCACGAAGGGCTGGACGGCAATGCCCATGTGACGATTTACGACTACGAAGGTCTCGACCACGGCTTCGCCGCCGAAATCGGCTCGCGCCGCGATGAAGAAGGCGCGGAGTTGGCCGACAAGCGTACGGTCGATTTCTTCGCCCGACACGTGGGCTGATACCGCCGGCGATGCGGCTGGCCCCACGATATCTCGTCCCGTCGCTGCTGGTGGCTGCGGCGCTTGCCTGCGCCGTGCTGCAGCCCCTGCGCTGGGGCCTCGCCCTCGCCCTTCCGCTCCTGGCGATTGCCCTGTGGGATTTCCTGCAGAACGCCCATACGCTCAGGCGCAACTACCCGTTGATCGGCCGGATTCGCTGGGGCTTCGAATGGCTGCGGCCTTTCCTGCACAGCTATATCGTCGAAAGCGATCTCGAGGGCCGTCCGTTCAACCGGGACGAAAGGGCCCTCGTCTACGCGCGTGCCAAAGGCAATCTCGCCAGCCATCCGATGGGCACCGAACTGGATGTCTATTCAGAGGAATACGAGTGGCTCGCCCATTCCATCGTGCCCAATGGCAAAGCGAAGGATCCCTGGCGGCTCGAGATTGGCGGGCCGGATTGCGCGCAACCATATTCTTCCGCCCTGCTCAATATCTCGGCAATGAGCTTCGGCTCGCTTTCGGGCCGCGCGATCGAAGCTCTCAACAAGGGCGCGGCGCTGGGCGGCTTTGCGCATGATACCGGCGAGGGCGGCATCAGCCGTTATCACCGCAAGCATGGCGGTGACCTGATCTGGGAAATCGGCAGTGGCTATTTCTGCTGCCGCGCCAAGGACGGCAACTTCGATCCGGGGCGTTTCGCCGAAAATGCGGGCAGCGACCAGGTGAAGATGATCGAAATCAAGCTCAGCCAGGGCGCCAAACCGGGCCATGGCGGCGTGTTGCCGAAAACAAAAGTCACGCCCGAAATCGCAGAAGCACGAGAGATTGAACCCTGGCAGGACTGCATCTCGCCTCCTGCGCACTCGACGTTCTCGACCCCGGTCGGCCTGCTCGAATGGCTCGCCAAGCTGCGCGAGCTTTCGGGCGGCAAGCCGGCCGGTTTCAAGCTGTGCGTCGGCAAGCCGCACGAAATCATGGCGATCGGCAAAGCCATGCTGGAAACCGGCATCACGCCCGATTTCATCGTCGTCGACGGAGCCGAAGGCGGGACCGGCGCAGCGCCCGCCGAACTTTCGGACAGTGTTGGAGCACCGCTACGCGAAGGACTGGTGGTGATGCGCAACATGCTTGTCGGGACCGGCCTGAAAGACCGCGTCAAGCTCGGCGCATCGGGCAAGATCCATTCAGGCGCCGGCATGGCGATTGCCTTCTCGATCGGCGCGGACTGGTGCAATGCCGCCCGCGCCTTCATGTTCTCGCTGGGTTGCATCCAGTCGATGCGCTGCCACATCGGCGACTGCCCAACGGGCGTTGCGACCCAGATTCCCTGGCGACAGCAGGGTCTGGTGGTTGAAGACAAGGCCGAGCGCGTCGCCCGTTTCCAGGAAGAAACGGTCAATGCGCTGCGCGAGATCGTGGTTTCGATGGGCTTCGCCGACCCGTGGGAGATCGGACCGATGGACCTCTTCCAGCGACCGAACAGCACCCTGGCCATGCCTTTCGACCGTATCTACGATTTCCTTGCGCCCAGCCAGCTGCTCGAAGACGCGGCGTCTACCCCTTACGCGCGAGCATGGGATCAGGCACAGGCGGACAGTTTCGCTCGCGCTGCCTGACACATTGGAGAATGGAAACGATGCGCGAAGCCTGGCGGATGATCGTCCGCAGCCACGGCGGACCGGAAGTGATCGAGCGGGAGAATTTCTCGCCACCGCCACCAGGCACCGGTGAAGTGTTGATCGAACACCAGGCGATCGGGCTCAATTTCATGGATACCTATTACCGCACCGGCCTTTACAAGGCCCCGTTGCCGATCACGCTTGGTTCGGAAAGCGTCGGTGTGGTGATTGCCAAGGGACCGGAGGTCGAGGCCCTCTCCATTGGCGACCGGGTCGGTTGCATTAACGGAGCCGGCGCCTACGCCACGCACCGCATCGTGCCGGCGGACCGTGCCGTCCGCATTCCCGAAGTAATCGGCAGCAATGTAGCCGCGGCAACGATGCTCAAGGGTTTCACGGCAAGCTATCTTGCCGAAGATATGATCGCCCTGGAACCGGGACAAGCCGCACTGGTGCACTCGGCCGCAGGTGGTGTGGGCTCGATACTCGTGCCCTGGCTGCGCGACAAAGGTGTAATCGTCATTGCTCATGCAGGATCGCCCGAAAAGGCCAAAGGAGTAGAAGCCGACCACGTGCTGTCATGCCCCTTCGAGGCGGTTGCCGCACGGGTCCGCGAGATCACCGGAGGGAAAGGTGTCGACGTTGTCTACGATGGGGTTGGCCGAGACAGTTGGGATGCATCGCTCACCTCCCTGAAACGCCGCGGCCTCATGGTAAGTTATGGCAACGCCTCTGGTGCCGTGCCGCCGGTCAGCCTCCTCGACCTGATGCAAGCCGGTTCGCTCTATGTGTCGCGACCGACTCTCGCCGATTATACTACCACTCGGGAGGAACTCTCCGCCACGGCGCAAGGCCTGTTCGATCGAATGGAACGCGGCGTCATCAGCCCGTTCATCGGACAGCGGTTCGCCCTCTGCGACGCTGCCGACGCCCACCGCGCTCTGGAGGCACGGCAGACCAGCGGATCTACGGTGCTGACCCCCTGAGCGGTACTCAGAGCGCGGCCATCAGCCCCATGACGGCGGGCTGGACTTCATGGAAGCCGTCCCAGATCATCTTGAGCGCGACATAGAGGATCACTATCAGGCCGATCCAGCCGATCCAGCGATAGCGCTCGATATATTGGGCGATGATATTCGCCGCCACGCCCATCAGTGCGACTGCCACAATCAATCCGACGATCAGGATTCCGGGATGTTCGCGCGCCGCGCCGGCAACAGCCAGCACATTGTCGAGGCTCATAGAGACATCGGCAACTGCAACCGCCCAGGCCGCGGCCGCAAAGCTTTTCGCCGGCTTCAGGCCGGAATGCTCGTCGCCTTCGATCTCGGGCGATCCGGGAGATTCGCCCAGACCATGCCCGCCGAGGTCGCGATACATCCGCCACGCAACCCAAAGCAGCAGTAATCCGCCAGCCAGCACAAGTCCGACAATGCCGAGCAGCCAGGTCACGGTAAGCGCAAAGGCGACACGCAGCACAAGTGCAGCAATCACGCCGATCGCGATCACCTTCTTGCGCTGGTTCGCCGGCAGTCCTGCTGCAAGCGCGCCAACGACGATCGCATTGTCGCCGGCCAGCACGATATCGATCATCAGCACCTGCAGGAATGCCGCAAGCGCAGTGGGCGAGCCGATATTCGAAAAATCGCGAACGATGTGGTCCCAGATTTCGGCGGGACTGCCGAACGAGGTGGCAGAAGCGGCCAGGACTAGCAGTTCATTCACTTGATAGAGCTCTGCCTACTGGTTCATCGTCGCGAAGAAATCCTCGTTGGTTTTGGAATCCTTGATCTTGTCGAGCAGGAACTCCATCGCATCGACCGTGCCCATTTGCATGAGGATGCGGCGCAGGACCCACATCTTCGAAAGCTGGTCCTTCTCCACCAGCAGCTCTTCCTTGCGAGTACCGGACTTGCCGACGTCGAGCGCCGGGAAGATGCGCTTGTCCGCAACC
>JAGREL010000213.1 GCA_020446575.1 Novosphingobium sp.
CCACACCACCGGATGGCCTTCGCGCTTCACCGCCCGGACCAGCTTCGGCAGGCCGTCATCCACCTTCTCATGGCCGAAGCGGCTGATCAGCGTCATGCGCCCTGCCTCGCGCGCGGGATTGAGCGTGTCGAGCATGCGCAGCAGCGCATCGGGCTCAAGGCTCGGCCCGCATTTCATGCCGATCGGATTGCCGACGCCGCGCAGGAATTCGACATGCGCCGATCCCTGGAAGCGGGTGCGGTCGCCGATCCACAGCATGTGCGCCGAACAGTCGTACCAATCGCCAGTGAGCGAATCGCGGCGGGTCAGCGCCTGCTCGTAAGGCAGCAGCAGCGCCTCGTGACTGGTGTAGAAACTGGTGCCCTGAAGCTGCGGCACCGTTTCCGGATCGATCCCGCAAGCCGCCATGAAGTCCAGCGCCTCGCTGATGCGGTCCGCGGTTTCGGCGAACTTCTGGCCCCACGGACTGCTGCCGATATGGTCCAGCGTCCATTTGTGGACCTGGCGCAGATTGGCATAGCCACCGCCGGCAAAGGCACGCAGCAGATTCAGCGTCGCCGCCGCCTGGCCATAGGCCTGCACCATGCGCTGGGGATTGTTGCGACGCGTCTCGTCGCCGAATTCGATCCCGTTGATGATGTCGCCGAAATAGCTGGGCAGCTCCTTGTCGCCCTGCTTTTCGGTCGGCGAGCTGCGCGGCTTGGCGAACTGGCCGGCGATACGGCCGAGTTTCACGACCGGCTGCTTGCTGGCGAAAGTGAGCACCACCGCCATCTGCAGCAGCACGCGGAACGTGTCGCGGATATTGTCAGGGTGGAATTCCGCGAAGCTTTCGGCGCAGTCGCCTCCCTGGAGCAGAAAACCCCGCCCGGCGGCCACTTCGGCAAGTTCCGCTTTCAGCGCACGCGCTTCACCGGCGAAGACCAGCGGTGGGAACTTGGCCAGTGTCTGCTCGACTTCGCCGAGTTCGCCGGCGTCGTCGTAGGTCGGCAGATGGCGCGCTTCATGCGCCTTCCAGCCATCGGGGGTCCAGTTACTTGCCACTTCCATTGCTCCTACGGGTTCGGGCCTTCGTCGGCGGGCCCGAGACAAGGGGGGGCCAATAAACCCCCCTTGCAACAAATGCAAAAGCTGGATTTCCGCTGACTATAATCGCCAGACTGGCTCAGCGCACCGCTGTAGTGACCTTCCCAGCCTGGCTTTCCGGCAGGACGGCCAGCCGCCAGCTCCGGTCCGCCCCGAGATACTGCCTGGCCAGCGCCTGCATCCGCTCGGGCGTGGTCTGCGTGTAATCGGGCAGGATCGTGCGGATCGAAGCGATCCGCGAAGGGTCCCAGGTCGCGCCTCTCAGCTCGTACATGAAGAAGGCAGAGCCGGTCGCCGCCCGGGTGACCTGCTGACGCAGGGGTTCCGTCACCCGCGCCAACTCGTCCGCATCGGGCGGATTGGTGATCAGATCGTTCGCGATCTCGTCGGCGGTCGCGAAGAACGTCGGAACCGCCGACGGCGCAAGCTGCGCCATCGCCGTGATCGACCCGCCGCTGTCGAGATCGACCGGCCAGTTCGAATAGACCTGCGGAGCATAGCTCGCCCCCATCTTCTCGCGCATCGCCAGCATCAGCCGGTTGGTGAACAGCTGGGTGAGGATCTCGAGCTGGCGGGCTTCGCTGATCCCGGGCGAACCGCCGCCGGTCGGCCATGAGATCACGGCCGCGGCCTGGTTGGCGTCGCCGCGATGGGTGAGCACCACCGGCTTGTCGCTCGGTTCGGGAAAGCCCAGGCTTGCCGGCGCGGTTCCCTCAGGCAGCGGCTTGCGCGGCGCAAGTGCGCCGAAAGTGCGCTGCAGGGCGGCGATCGCCTCGTCGCGGTCGAAATCGCCGTAGACCTGCACTTCGATCGGCCCGTAATCCAGCGCGCGCTGCCACACGCGGCGGAACCCTTCCGGCGTCGCCTGGGCGACTTCGGCCGGTGTCGGCGTCTCGAAGCGGGGATCGCGGTCGCGCTGCAGATATTTGAGGTCGCGGCTGAGCACGCCCTGCGGCGAGGTGGAATAGGCCTCGTACTGCAGTTCGGCCGCAGCCTTGGCACGCAGCACCGGGTTCTCGTCCCAGCGCGGCATCGCGAATTTGGCAGCGAACAGGTAAAGCTGGTCGGCAAGATCGGACGGGCGCGTATCGGCCGAGAATTCGAACGAGGCGTCGTCGATATCGAAATCGAAGCCCATCTTGCGGCCGGTGGCGATCCGGTCGAGTTCTTCCTGGCCGAGATTGCCAACGCCGGCACCGACCAGCGCCATCTCGCCGAGCGCGATGTAAGGCGCATCGTCCGGGCCGAAGGAACGGTAACCGCCGCCGAAACGCACTTTCACCGCGACCCGGCCCGGTTCTTCGCGCACCGGCCACATCAACACCTTTACGCCGTTCTCGAAATCGATCTGCTCAATGCTCAGCAGGCCCGTCGGAAGGATCGAGGCGATCTTACCCGGCTCGCCGATCGGCGGCATGTCGTCGAAACGGATCGGCGTGCTGTCGGCCAGCCGCACGCTGCCGTCCGGCTTGACCGGCGCAAGCAGCGCCTGGCGCAGGGCCCGGCTGTCGCCTTCTCCGGTTTTCGGGGTGATGAAGATCGCCCTTGTGACATCGCCCCGGAACAGCGCCCTGGTGTGCTCAAGCACGCGCTCGGGCGTGAACAGGGGAATCGAGCTGCGGTATATCTCGAGCACATCCTCGGGCGCGGCGACGGTCTCGCGAATGTCGAGCGCGGTCACCAGATCGTCGGCGATGCGGGAACCGGGAAGCAGCCGGCGCTGTTCCACCGGCACCTGGAAAGCAACTTCGATCTCGGCGACCTCGCGGGCGATTTCCTCCTCGGTGGGGGGATTGACCAGCGCATCGGCAATCACCGCCCGCACATCCCTGAGCGCCGCTTGCCAATCGTCGGTCAGCGGGGTGACCGAAACGAAAGTCGCATCGACCGAGCGGCTGACGTCGTCCTGGCTGACTCCCCCGACGAGAAAGCTGCCGCCCGCCCGTGCCTTGGATTCCAGCCGCCGGTTGATCAGCGCCTGCGCCAGCGCGTCCACCATCAGCCCCTGGTTGTATTCGATCGTGTCGTTGACCTGCCGCCAGGGCCTGAGGATGGCGTAGGAGACCGAGCGCGGAAGGTCCGGCTCGACCATGACGTGGGTTTCGCCCACGGGGTTTGCCGGGTCCGCGTCTGCAGGCGCTCGCGGATCGCCGAAACTCGGCGCGGACGCCGGCCGGCCGCGCACCTTCCAGTCCGAAAACCACTTGCGCACCAATGCCGCCAGTTCTTCAGTGTCGGCATCGCCGGCAACGATCAACACCACGTTTTCCGGCCGGTACCAGCGCTTGTAGAAGGCGCGGACCGATTCCTGGGTTGCGCCCTGCAGCGATTCGACTGTGCCGATCGGCGCGCGCTCGGCCAGTGGCTGGCCCTTGTAGAACACGCGCCGCGTCGTGTCCTGCACCCGCTGCGCCGCGCCCCCGCGCTCGCGCATCTCGGCCAGCACGATCGGCAGTTCGGTGCGGATGTTGTCCTCGCTCAGCGTCGGCGCGGTAACCATGCCGGACAGCAGCTTGAAACTCTCTTCGAGCGCTTCCGGCGTCGCGTTGGGCAAGTCCAGCTTGTAGACGGTCTGCGTCGTCGTCGTTTCGGCATTGGTATCGTTGCCGAACGACGCGCCGAGCCGCTGCCAGGTCGGTATCGCCTGCCCGTCGCCGAGATATTTCGACTGGCGGAACAGCAGGTGCTCGAGGAGGTGGGCATAGCCCTCCTCGCCTTCACGCTCGTAGAGCGAGCCGGCATCGACGCGGATGCGGATCGAAACTTGCCCCGGCGGCACCCGGTTCTTGCGCACGGCATAGCGCAAGCCATTGCGCAACTTGCCGAATTTCCATTCCTTGTCCTGCGGAACATCGCTGTTCTTGTAGAGCCAGGGAACCGACTTCGCGGCAACGGGAACGGCAAGAGTCGGGGCCGCGACCACGGCCAGCGCGGCAATGCAGGCAAGCAGGCGCGCGAAACGCTTCAACGGGTTCATGCGCGCGATATAGGGACGGGACTGCTTAAGGGCCAGTGAATAGGGGTGGTTTGCCCCCTACCCCGTCACATCCGCGACGGCTTCGATGAACTGGTCGATATTGCCCGCCGTCAGCCCGGCGACGTTGATGCGGCCCGAACCGGCAAAATAGATGCCGTGCTTCTCGCGCATCGCCTGCACCTGTTCGGGCGTGAAGGGAATGATCGAGAACAGCCCGTTCTGCCCGCCGAGCGGCGTAAGGTCGACGCCGCCCGTCTTGCCGGCAGCGCCAAGCTTTGCACGGACCTGACGCATGCGCTCGCGCATCTGGTCAAGCTCGTCGAGCCATTGCGCGGTGAGCTTCTCATCCTCCAGCACCAGCCGCACGGCAGCAGCGCCGTGATCGGGCGGCTGCGACCAGTTCGCGCGGGCCAGCGCATGGGCGTTCGACATCACGGCGGGAAGCTGATCGGGCTCAGCCGTCATTACGTAAAGCGCGCCGGTGCGGTCGCGATA
The DNA here is from genome assembly GCA_020446575.1 of Novosphingobium sp. Classification (GTDB taxonomy): domain Bacteria; phylum Pseudomonadota; class Alphaproteobacteria; order Sphingomonadales; family Sphingomonadaceae; genus Novosphingobium. Next base: position 4,559 of record JAGREL010000213.1, read on the forward strand.
AAGGCCGAAATTCTTGTCGCAGCTCTGGGTGACGAGCAGTTCCGGTACCGATACCGCAACGCGGCGCACACCGTAGGCGTCTTCCTCCATGCCGTGACCGAGCCCCTGATAGGCAAGGTCGATGATCGGCAGCAGCTTCGCTTCCGCCAGCAATGGAGCGATCTCGTCCCACTGGGCGCTGGAATAATCGATTCCGGTCGGGTTGTGGCAGCAGCCATGCAGCAGGATGGCATCGCCCGGCTCGGCTTCGGCGATGGCGCCGCGGATGCCGTCCATGTCGGCAACGCCATCGGGCGTGGCGTGGCTGAAGGTCTTCATCTCGATGCCGAGATCCTTGCATATCTGCGGGTGGTTCGGCCACGTCGGGTTGCCCATCCACATGCACCTGATGCCGGCACGCTTGGCCATGGCGAAGGCCAGCCGCAGCGAGCCGGTGCCGCCGGGCGTCTGCATGCCCTCGATCCGGCCGCCCATGCTCGGCGCGTCCTTGCCGAAGACATAGGGCATCAGCGCCTCGACAAAGCCCATGTCGCCTTCCGGGCCGAGATAGGCCTTGGAATCCTGCGTCTCGACGAGCTTCTTCTCGGCAGCCTTGATCGCGCCGAACACGGGCGTTTCGCCCTGGCCGGTGCGATAGACGCCGACGCCGAGGTCGATCTTGTCGGCACGCGGGTCGGCGTTGTGGAGCTTGATCAGCGCCAGAAGCGCGTCGGCGGGCTGCTGTTCGAGATTGTCTAGCATAGCGCGCGCGCCATTAGACCCGTGGCCGACCGGGAGCAAGGGGGATGGGCGTGGAATCGGTTGGCCTGTTGCTGTGCACGCTGGCGGGGCGGGCAGCGACGCCGGGATTATCCCTCGGCCCTGCCCGCAAAGACGACTCTGGTCGTTAAACTACCGCCGCGAGCGCCTGTTGCCGAGAGGTATCTTGCTGTGGTCTGCCGCAGGCTTGTTTGCTTCCTCGTTTCGACCGATCGTATCGAGAACCACCGAATAGGGAATCGGCTTCTCGAAAGCCAAGCCGCAGGCGTCTTCCCGTGCCCATGCGATGCTGCAGAAAGACTCGAACGACTTCCATTGGAGCAGCCCGGACGTGCCCGCCCGAGGAGGGTTGTCGATATAGAGGCGCGCGCCTCCTTCCGAGATATCAACCAGTTGCCCCGACCGATCGCCGCTTGTCATTCGCAGTTGCGCAACACAATCGACGCGAGCCCGGACAGTAGCGCGACGCTCGTCGTGAAGGATCCCGTCATCACCGCGGTAAAAATCCATGCCGATGCGCTCCCTAGGTCAGGCACTTTCCGCAAGGCTACTGACATGAAGGTTAAGATCGTATTGAGAGCGCGCAGCCAATCGGCGCGAAAGTGATTGTCCCGGCGCTATTCCGCCGCCATCGCCTGTGCTTCCAACTCCGGCTCCGGACCCACGAAACGGCCGGGGAAACGGCCTGTGAACGTGCCGTTGTCGAACGTCGGCACGCCTTCGACCATGGTGAGACGCATGGGTGCCGCCGCACGGATGTAGCGGTAGGTGCGCCCGCCCTCGCCGTCGGGGACGTCCCACAGCTTCTCCTCCTCGCGCCGTTCGATCTCGCCGAGATCGAAGACGATCACATCGGCCGCCTTGCCGACCTCGATCGTGCCCCGGTCGTTGAGGCCGAAGAATTCCGCCTGCTTGCCCGAAAGCGCGTGGATGCCCTCCTCGATGGTGAGGTGCTTGCCGTCGCGGACATATTCGGTGAGCAGCGAGACGCAGTCGCCCGCGCCGCAGAACATCTTGCCGTGCGCGCCCGCGTCCGAGACATTGGCGATGCTGCGCGGGTCCTTGAGCAGGCGGATGACGGTGTCCTGGACCTTGGCCCAGCCTTCCTGCAGCGCCAGCGAGTCGGTGCCGTTGCGGATCACCCAGTCGGCAAGCGCATCGGACGGATGCCCGATCCCCTCGGCCTGCATGAACTCCTCCAGCTTCACCCCGACCGGGCCGGCGCCGTTCTCGCTTTCACGCAGAGTCAGCGACTGCGCGGAAAAGGCGTTGTTGGCGAAGCCCGAATCCCATGCCTCGCGCGCACTCGCGCGCCAATCGGGATCGGCCAGCGTGCGCAGCTTCTCTTCCTCGTCCTTGATCTCGACGAGGTCCTGCCAGGGCTGGAGGCCAAGCTGCGCGAAAATCAGAGTCCGCTTGAAATCGACCGAGAGCATGAACCGTTCATGGGTGAAGCCGGTCCAGAAGGGCAGCCCTTCTTCCTTGTACCGTTCATGCAGCGGCCATTGCAGCGCGGCATTTTCCTGCTGGAAATCCAGTGTCGGCAATCCTGCCCACTGGTACGGCACACCGGCCTGCTTGCACAGCTCGCCCAGCCGCTCAACCACCTGCGGCGCAGTCATCCGCATCCAGTTGTCGATGATCAGCTGGAACGTCATGCCGGGATGGCGCGCGAGCACCTTGAGCAGCGCGAGATATTCATCGTCCTCGGCGAGCTGCGAGGGCAGCGGGCGGTCGTGCTTGTCATAGTCGAGCTGGTTGGAGGAAAGGCCCATGGCGCCGGCCGCGAGCGCATCGTCGAGCAATGCGCACATCTGCCCTATCTCGTCGGGTGTGGCGGCGCGATTCCACGCTTCCTGGCCCATCACGCACAGCCGGATCGGGATATGACCGCAAAAGGAAGCGAAGTTGACCGGCGTCTTCACATGACGCTGGTGGCTGGCCTTGTATTCGCTCCACTTGCTCCAGTCCCACGCCATCATGTGGCGCATCGGCCATTCCGGGATGTCTTCGAAGAAGTTGAAGATGTCGATGATATCCTCGCGACCAGAACCGTCGGCGGGAATGGGTGCAAGCGAGAAGCCGCAATTGCCGTTGATCGAAGTGGTAACGCCGTAGCCCGGAAACGGCTCCATGTTGGGCGACCACCACACCGCCGCGTCCCAGTGGTTGTGGCATTCGATGAAGCCGGGCGTGACGTAGCAGCCCTCCGCGTCGAACACGCGCTCGCCGGGCCTGGGCGAGAGGTCGCGCCCGATCTCTGCGATCTGTCCGTCGCTGATCCGCACGTCGGCCCGATAGGCTGGTGCCCCGGTGCCATCGACCACCGTGCCGTTGGTGATGAGCGTCTTGAATTCCATCTGCCTCTCCCGTGCCGGAATCGAGCGATCCTGCCGCAGCCGCCATTATGCCACGCGACTGTTGCATTATGATAGCGCAATTTCAAGCGACGCACGCGCACGGCCGGGCCCGGCCGTGCGGGAACGGGCCCCGAATTTCTTGAGCAGCCCGAGAAGGAAGCCGCCTTCAGCGCTCTAGAACGGTTGCCACTTCTGCTTGTGCGAGAACTTCATGTAGCCGATGTTGGCGCCCAGCCGCAGGCCCGCGCCCATGCGCACCGGGATCAGCACGACGTCGCCGCGCCGCAGATAGCTCACATGGAAGCCGCCGATCAGATAGGCCTGCCCCTCGCCCGCGCCATAGCGGTGATAGAGGTCCGCGGTATCGAACAGATTGTAGACGAGGATGAAGGCGTTGCCGGCATTGGCGCCGATATCGATGCCCAGCGAGGGACCGGTCCAGTAGGTCGACTGCTTGCCCTCGACCTTGTGGTAAAGCGTGCCCGAGCCGTAGCGCAGGCCGACCATGAAGGCGCCGCCGCCTTCGCGCCCGACGATATAGCCGTTGGGCTCACCCTGCTTCTTGAGCAGGTCCTCGATCATTTCGGCGAGGCCCTCGGCCCCCTTGCCGAACACGCCTTCGGCCGCACCAATCAGATCGTCCTTGTGATAGGTGGTGCCGGAATCGGCCGGCGCCGTGGATTCCACCGGCGTGCCGTTGCCGATGCTCGGCTGCGGCGGCGCATCCGCGGCACCGGCGGGCGCATCGACCGGAAAATCGGCCGGCGGCGATTCCTCGCCCATCAGATCGCCGTCGATCGCCGCGTCGGGGTCTACCGACTGGATCTGCGCGGCAGCCGGAGCCGCTCCCAGCGCGAAAGCCGCCAGGACGGCCAGGGCGATCGTCCGGAACGGTTTGGTCTGGCTAAGGGCCATGATGGCGTTTCCTTTCCGCTGCGGCCAGAATTTCCGCGGCGCTTTTCACAGAAGTGGCTCGCAGCCTAAAGAATCCAGCGCACATTGCCTCGCAATGAACCGGCGACGGGCCGAGTCGCTTTTGCGGCCAGCCGAGTCCTTTCCGCGGTTTTTCGCGCTGCGCGGGCTCTCCGGAGCGGCCTCCTCGGCCCCTTGCCGCCCAAGTCGCCCGCCGCTATAGCCCGGCGCTT
>JAGREL010000214.1 GCA_020446575.1 Novosphingobium sp.
CATCGTGTCGATGCGGATATCTTCCGGCCTGATCTCGATATCGATGTCTTCGGCTTCCGGCAGCACCGCGACGGTCGCCGCCGAAGTATGGATGCGCCCGCCGCTTTCGGTCACGGGCACGCGCTGCACGCGGTGCACGCCGCTTTCGAACTTCAGCTTGGCGAACACCCCCTGCCCGGTGACATTGGCGACGATTTCCTTGAAGCCGCCGATGTCGGAGGCATTGGCGCTGATCACCTCGACGCGCCAGCCCTGCTCGGCGGCGTAGCGCTCGTACATGCGGAACAGGTCGGCGGCGAACAGCGCGGCTTCGTCGCCTCCGGTGCCGGCGCGGATCTCCAGCATGGCGGGCCGGGAATCTGCGGCATCGCGCGGCAGCATGGCGATGGCGAGCCGTTGCTCGACCTCGGGAAGCCCGGCCTTGAGGCGTTCAATCTCCTCCTGCGCCAGCGCGCGCATTTCCGGATCGGAATCGTCGAGCGCGGCAAGGCTTTCCAGCTCGGCGCGCATTTCCCGCAATTGCTCGGCGGTTTTCGCCACCGGCTCCAGCTCGGCATAGTCGCGGCTGGCGGCGACGAACTCTTCGCCTTCCAGCGTACCCGACGCCAGCCGCGCTTCCAGCTCGGCGAAACGATGGGCGATCTGGTCGAGACGTTCGTCTGAGACGGTCAACTGTCGTCCTTCTTCCCACTATTCGTGAGAATGTCGAACACTTGGTTCGTTCCGGGATCCGGCGGTTCGCCGAATTCCACGCCGTCCAACAGCGACAGGGGGACCTTACCGAAGTGGGTGATCGGCTGAGCTGTCTGGACGCCTGTGTTCAGGTTGCGAAGCAAGGCCTTGCCCGCTGCCAATTCATTGTCCCCGATAATGATGGCGTATTCGGCGCCACTTTCATTGGCTCGGCCAAGGCGCTTTTTCATGTTGCCGCGGAAGCTCATTTCCACGACCAGCCCAAAGCGCCGAAGGGCTGCGGCCAGTGCGATGCAAGCCTTTTCTGCGGCTTCTCCCAACGGGATTATCGCTGTATCGAGCTTGCCTTCGGCAACGTTGCCGCCAGCCCCCACCAGCATCGCCAGCCGTTCGATCCCCGCCGCCCAGCCGACTGCCGGCGTGTGTGGGCCCCCCAGCGTCTCGATTAACCCGTCGTAGCGGCCGCCGCCGAGTACCGTGCCTTGCGCGCCCAGCCGGTCGGTTACGAATTCGAAAGCCGTGTGTCGGTAGTAGTCCAGCCCGCGCACAAGGGCGGGAGCGCGGGCAAAAGCCACCCCCGCCGCTTCAAGCCCTTGTGTCACTTTCCCGAAAAAGTCCTGGGCCTCGTCCGACAGGTAGTCGTCGATCTTCGGCGCACCTTCCGTGAAGGGCTTGTCGCGCGGGTCCTTGCTGTCGAGAATCCGCAGCGGATTGCGCTCCAGCCGTTCCTGGCTGTCTTCGGACAGGCTCTCGCGGTGATCGCGGAAATAGTCGATCAGCGCGACGCGCCAAGCCTCGCGGCTAGGGGCGTCGCCCAGCGTGTTGAGATGCAGCGACACTCCGTCCGCCACGCCGAGTTCCTTCAGCAGCTGGTCGGCCATCACCAGCAGCTCGACATCGGCCTGCGGTTCGCCGGCGCCGAGGATTTCGGCATTGATCTGGTGGAACTGGCGGTAGCGGCCCTTCTGCGGGCGTTCGTAGCGGAACAGCGGCCCGTGGGTCGCAAGCTTGAGCGGCGCGTGCTGCTGCCAGCCGTTGGTAAGATAGGCGCGCGCGATACCTGCTGTGAATTCGGGGCGCAGCGTAAGCGATTCACCGCCCCGGTCCTCGAAGCTGTACATCTCCTTGGAGACCACATCGGTGGTTTCGCCCAGCGAGCGCGAGAACACGGCGGTCTTTTCGAATACCGGCATTTCCGCTCGGCGGAAGCGGTAAAGCTTGCGCACGCGCTCGAAGGTTTCGACGACATGCGCGAAGGCTTCGGCTTCGGCGCCGAAGATGTCCTGCGTGCCCCTGATGGCATCGGGGGTTTTTGGCGGAGTGCTCATGGCCAGCGCGCTTAGCGGCATTGCCCGGTTTGGAAAAGTCCGCGTGCGAAACGGCCCGAGCTTGCAGGCGTGGGTGCTTGCCGCCATGAAGGGGCCAATGAGGAGCTTGAAATTCGCCGCCGCGCTGCTCGCGGCCTTCGCATTGCCGGCAACAGCGCAGGAAGCGGCCCCCTCCGGACCGACAGCCGTTCCCATCGTCAGGACCGTGCCCGATGCCGTGGACACGCCCTATCCCGGCGGGACCATGCAGCTCGATATCGACGCCAGCGACAATCTGCGCGGCGTTTACCGGGTCACCCAGACCATTCCGGTCGCGCCGGGCACGGGCAGCATCACGCTGCTCTACCCGCAATGGCTTCCGGGCCATCATGCGCCGCGCGGGCCGCTGGCCGAGCTGGTCGATCTCAAGATCTATGCCGACGGCAGGCAGGTGCCGTGGACGCGCGATCCGGTCGAAGTCTATGCCTTCCATGTCGACCTGCCGTCCGGAACGCGCGAGCTGACCGCGCGCTTCCTTCACACGTCTCCGCTCCAGCCGGTCGAAGGGCGGGTGACGATGACGCCGGACATGCTCAATCTGCAATGGGAAAAGGTGAGCCTTTATCCTGCCGGCCACTATGTCCGCCGGATCAGGGTCAAGCCCTCGCTCACCCTGCCGCGCGGCTGGACGGCCGCCGTGGCGCTGGACGGGCAGCGCGCTTCGGGAAGCCGGGTGAGCTGGGACGAGACGGACTACGAGACGTTGATCGATTCGCCGGTCTTCGCCGGCGCCTATTTCCGCCGGTGGGAGCTGGGTGGCAAGGTCGGCCTTAATGTGGTGGCCGACGATCCGGGCTTCCTCAATCTGAGTTCGCAGCGGCTCGGTAATCTTGCCGGCCTCGCCATGGAAGCCCAGGCAATCTTCGGGCGCGCGCCGTTCGACCGCTATGAATTCCTGGTCGCGCTGAGCGACCGGCTCGGGCGCATCGGGCTGGAGCATCTGCGCTCCAGCGAGAACCGCCTGAAACCGGCAAGCTTCGTGGAATGGGAGAAACTGGACTGGGGCCGCAACGTGCTCGCCCACGAGCTGGTGCACAGCTGGAACGGGAAGTTCCGCCGCCCCGAGGGGCTGTGGACGCCCGACTACCGGCATCCGATGCAGGACGGGCTGCTATGGGTCTACGAAGGCCAGACCCAGTTCTGGGGCTGGGTGCTGGCAGCGCGTTCCGGGCTGCAGACGAAGGAAACCGTGCTCGGCATGATCGCGACCAGCGCGGGCTTCCTTGCTGAAGAGCCGGGCCGCGACTGGCGTTCGGTTGCGGATACCACGCTCGATCCGATCGTCGCCGCGCGCAAGCCCAAGCCCTATGTGTCGCTTGCCCGGCCCGAGGACTATTACAACGAAGGCGCGCTGATCTGGCTGGAGGCCGATCAGGTCATCCGTGCCGGAACCGGCGGGCGCAAGGGTCTCGACGATTTCGCCCGGGCCTTCTTTTCCCATCCGGGCGGGGCGCTGCGGCATTCGACTTACGGGTTCGACGATATCGTGGCGGCGCTCAACTCAATCTACCGCTACGACTGGGCGCAGTTCCTGCGCAGCCGGATCGACGAGCCGGGCCGGGCGCCGCCGCTCGCGGGCATCGAGCGCGCCGGTTATCGGCTGGTCTGGAAGCAGCAGCCCAATTCCTACGACCAGGCGCGGATGGACGACGATAATTCGCTGAACCTCTATCATTCGCTGGGCATTTCGGTGGACCGCGACGGCACCGTCACCGATTCACGCTGGGGCGGGCCGGCTTTCGAAGCCGGGATCGTCACCGGCGCGAAGATCGTTGCCGTCGATACGCTGGCCTTCAGCCAAGACATCCTCAAGCGAGCGATCATGCGCGCGGCCGAGGGCGGCGGTCCGATCGATCTGCTGGTCCGGCGCGCCGACCGTTACGAGACCGTGCCGGTCCGGTATGACGGCGGGCTGCGCTGGCCCTGGCTGGAACGGCAGGGCCGCAAGGAGCCGGCACCGCTCGACCAACTGCTGGCGCCGAGGCGAAACGCCTCGTCGCAATAGAAGCGGATTGCTTCGGATCGGATTCGCACACTGGATTGGCGCGGCGACGCAACAAGGCGACCTCCGCTCAGCCTGAGCTTGTCGAAGGCCACGCGCCGTCATTGGCCTCAGGTCTGACGTTCGCGCGACATGCTTCGACAAGCTCAGCATGAGCGGGGGTGGGAGTGGGGTGCAATCTCACAACTGGGGCCAGATCGGAGATTCACACCGTGACCTCGCCGTATTCTGTTGCGGTGCAGCATATGTCGGTCTACGGGCCGCGCCTATGCGCATCGACATGATTCCCGTGGGCGACAAGCCGCCCGAAAGCCTCAACGTCATCATCGAAGTCCCGATCGGCGGCGAGCCGGTGAAATACGAATTCGACAAGCAATCGGGCGCGCTGTTCGTTGACCGCATCCTGCACACGCCGATGCGCTATCCGGCGAACTACGGCTTCGTGCCCCACACGCTGTCGCCCGACGGCGATCCGCTCGATGCGCTGGTGGTCGCCCGCTCGCCGTTCATCCCCGGCTGCGTGGTGCGCGCCCGGCCGATCGGCGTGCTGAAGCTCGAGGACGAGCATGGCGGCGACGAGAAGCTGGTCTGCGTCCCGGTGGACACGACGTTCCCCTATTATGCCGATGTCGGCGAGCGCCAGGACCTGCCTTCGATCGTGCTCCAGCAGATCGAGCACTTCTTCAAGCATTACAAGGACCTGGAAGAAGAAAAGTGGGTCCGGATCGGCGAATGGGGCGATGCCTCGGAAGCGCGCCGGATCGTGGTCGAAGCGATCGAGCGGGCGAAAGCGGCAAAGGGCGGATAGTCCCTCTCCTCGGGGAGAGGGATATTAAGGCTTGTGAGCGTTGCGAACTAGCCGCAATTGGGTGAGGGCCCTCAACCAACCTTCGCTAGCCAGCTTGCCGGCAAGCTGCGGTTTCCTTCTCCCGGGGGGAGAAGGAGTGATCAGTCCCCCGCGATCGTCATTCCGTCGATGCGGATGGTGGGGACATTGATTGCGCGGTGCCATTCCAGATCGCTGGCGGGCGTCAGCGCGGCGAACATCTTGAGCAGGTTTCCGGCGACGGTGAATTCGGCCACCGGCCCGGCCCGTTCGCCGTCCACGATGCGAAAGCCGCTCGCCCCCCGGCTGTAGTCGCCGGTCACGCCGTTGACGCCCATGCCGAACAGTTCGGTGACATAGACGCCCTCCTTGATGTCGGCCATTAGCTCGTCGGGTGTGACGTTGCCTGCGGCCAGATGAACGTTGCTGACCGACACGCCGGGAGCGCCGGCGCCTCCGCGCGAGGCATGGCCGGTGGGCTGCATCCCCAGCTGGCGCGCCGAAGCGCTTTCCATCAGCCATCCGGTGATACTGCCGCCTTCGACGAGGTTGCGGCCCGATGTCGCCAGCCCTTCGCCATCGAACGGGCGCGAGCGCAGTCCGCGCTGGCGGTGCGGATCCTCGGCGATGAGGATCGCTTGGTCGAACAGCTGCTCCTCCAGCCGGTCGAGCAGATAGCTGGCGCGCCGGGCGATCGAGGATCCCGACATCGCGTTGATAAGATGCCCGATCACGGTGCCGCCGATGCGCGGGTCGATCACGACGGGCATCGGGCCGCTCTTGAGCCGGCCGGGCTTGAGCTTCGCGATCGTGCGCTCCCCGGCAAGTTGCCCGATCTCGCCGGGCGATGGCAGGTCGCCGCGATGGTGAGCCTGCCGCCAGGCGTAGTCGCGCTGCATGCCCGATCCTTCGCCCGCGACGACGGTGGTGCTGATGCTGTGGCTGGTGGTGGCGTAGGAGCCGGCAAAGCCGTGGCTGGTCGCCAGAGCGAAGATCCCGTGCCCCGCGCCCGCGGTCGCGCCTTCCGAATTGGTCACGCCGGCGATGGCGCGGGCGGCGTCTTCGGCTTGCTCGGCGGTTTCGCGCAAATCCTGCGGACTGGGCTCGTCCTGGTCGACAAGGTCGAAATCGGGGAACGGGCTCTGGCTCAGCATGTCCTCCGGCGCCAGACCCGCGTAGGGGTCCTCCGGCGCGGCGCGGGCCATGTCGACGGCGCGGCCGGCAAGTTCGTCGAGCGCGTTGTCGCTCAGGTCGGACGTGCCGATGCTGGCCGAGCGGCGGCCGACGAAGACGCGCAGGCCGATGTGCTCGCTCTCGGAGCGTTCCACATCCTCCAGCTTGCCCAGGCGGATCTGGATGCTTTCCGAGGAATCGGCGTGGTAGACGGCATCGGCGGCATCCGCTCCGGCTCGGCGCGCGCGTTCGATCAGGGCGCCTGCGCGGTCCTGTGCGGCTTCAGGGCTCAGCATGTGGGTAGATGTGCTCCAGTTCTGCGCGCGATTGTGATGTGCGGCGCAAGCCGCATCTAGTGATCGACGGGCTTCAGGGCAATGTCGGGTAAGGCAGCGGGGTCAGGTAAAGAGAAGAGCCAGGGCCTTGAACACGGCGGTCAGCGCGAAGGGCAGGCCGATCGCCAGCAGCCAGAGCGCCAGCCGGTCGCGGCGGTAGTAGGAAGCGAGAGCCGGGTCGGCGGCCTGTTCGTCGTTCAGCCGGTTCCAGCGCCGCTCGAAACGGCGGCAGGCCGGGATGATCGCGGCGACGAGGATCACGAGGGCAAGATAGGGGAGCAGCGACATGCCTTCCGCCTTGAGCGCACCCATCGTGACGAAAATCTGCAAGGCCGTGTAGACGAGCAGCGCGTAGGCGATGTTGTCGCTCATCCTGCGGCGCCAATCGACCGGGCGGTCGCTTTCCTGCCGCATGAACAGACGGCGCTGCGAGACTTTCACCATCAGGGAATCCTCTCATCTCTCCCGGGCGCGAGTTAATCACCGAATCGGATTGCGATCAAGGGCGCTTAACCATTCGTCACGTTCAGCCGCGCGATCCGGTCATGCACAAAACCTGCCAATTCCACCTGTCGGGTGGAATTGTGCGCTTGCTCAACGCAGTTGCGCACCCTAAATCGCGCTTCGAATGACCGATACTCAACCAATAGCCACTACCGATGCGCCCGAAGGGGGCGAGGTCGCTTCGCCCGAAATGCCCCAGGGTGGGCTCGAAGTCGTCTCCATCGCCAAGAGCTATGACAAGCGCGCGGTGCTTACCGACATCTCGCTGTCGGTCGGCAAGGGCGAGGTGCTCGGGCTGCTCGGTCCGAACGGCGCCGGCAAGACGACCTGCTTCTATTCCATCATGGGCCTGGTCCGTCCCGACGCGGGCCGCATCCTGCTCGACGGCGTCGATATCACCAATCTGCCGATGTATCGCCGGGCGATCCTGGGTCTGGGCTACCTGCCGCAGGAAACGTCGATCTTCCGGGGCATGACTGTCGAGCAGAACATCAACTCCGTCCTCGAGATGGTCGAGCCCGACGATGATACGCGTGCCGCGGAACTCGACCGGCTGCTGGAGGAATTCCACATCACCTCCCTGCGCGAAAGCCCGGCCATGGCCCTGTCGGGCGGTGAACGGCGGCGCTGTGAGATCGCGCGGGCGCTGGCCGCCAAGCCGTCGATCATGCTGCTCGACGAGCCCTTCGCCGGCATCGACCCGCTGTCGATTGCCGACATCCGTGATCTGGTGAGGGACCTGCGCACTCGCGGCATCGGTGTGCTGATCACCGACCATAACGTGCGCGAGACGCTCGATATCGTCGATCGCGCCTGCATCATTTACGGCGGGCAGGTGCTTTTCGCGGGAGGTCCGGCCGAACTCGTGGCCGACGAAAATGTGCGCCGGCTCTATCTCGGCGAGGGGTTTACCTTGTGATTTCCATCGTCGTGCCGCCGCATAGCCCGGGAACGGGCCGGGCGCGACCTGACCGGACGGTGCACTGATGGCCCTCGGTCCGAGACTAGACCTTCGGCAGACCCAGTCGCTGGTGATGACGCCGCAGCTCCAGCAGGCGATCAAGCTTCTGGCGCTGTCCAATCTCGAGATCGAAACCTTCATCGGCGAAGCGCTCGATGCCAATCCGCTGCTCGAACTGGGCGAAGCGGCGCCCGCGACCGACGGCGACACGGCATCGCCGGAAGACCATCGTCGCACCACCATGGAAAGCTCGCCGGTCGACCAGCTGATCGGCGAAGGCCGTGCCGACGACGACCGTCCGCTCGATATCGATGCCTCGGCGCTCGATCGGGATCGCGATACCGGCGACGGCGGCAGCTCGGGCGAAGGCGGCGGGGACTGGGGCGGCGATTTGCGCATGACCCCCTTCGGCGAAGCGCCTTCGATCGAGGAACGCGGCGAGGCGGGGCAATCGCTTGCCGAACATCTCGGCGCGCAGGTCGGGTCCGCCACCGACGACCCCCGGGTGGCCGCGATCATCGCCTTTCTGATCGGCCAGCTCGACGAAGCGGGATATCTGCCCGTCGCCCTACGTGACATCGCGGCCGAACTCGGCATCGCCCTTTCCGAAGCGGAAGAGGCGCTGGAGATCCTGCAGTCCTTCGATCCGACCGGCGTCGCCGCGCGGTCCCTGTCCGAATGCATCGCGCTGCAGGCCAGGGAAGCGGATCGCTACGATCCGGCGATGGCGCGGCTGATCGACAATCTCGACCTCGTTGCCAAGGGGGAAGTCCAGCGGCTCAAGCGCATCTGCAGCGTGGATGACGAGGACTTCGCGGACATGCTCGGCGAACTCAGGGGCTACGATCCGAAGCCGGGCCTAGCTTTCGCCGGCGGCAGCGACGCGCCGGTCACGCCCGACATCCTGTTGACCGCGCGCGAGGATGGCGGCTGGGACATTTCGCTCAATCAGGCGACGCTGCCGCGTCTGGTCGTCAACCGCGACTACTATGTCGAACTCAAGGGCACCTGCGACGACAAGGATTCGCGGGCCTGGCTGTCCCAGAAGCTCACCGATGCGAACTGGCTGCTCAAGGCGCTCGACCAGCGCCAGAAGACCATCCTGAAAGTCTCGAGCGAAATCGTCAGGCAACAGGATGGCTTCTTCCGCCACGGCGTGGCCCAGCTCAAGCCGCTGACGCTGCGCGCCGTCGCCGAAGCGATCGGCATGCATGAATCGACAGTAAGCCGCGTCACCTCGAACAAATATCTGCATTGCGAGCGCGGCACGTTCGAGCTGAAATTCTTCTTCACGTCGGGCGTTGCCGCGGCCGGTGGTGAGGGTTCCGTTTCGGCCGAGGCGGTGAAGGCCGCGATCCGTCAGCTGATCGATGCCGAAGACCCCAAGGCGATCCTGTCCGACGACGCGCTGGTCGATCTGCTCAGGCAGAAGGGCTTCGATGTCGCCCGCCGCACGGTCGCCAAATATCGCGAAGCGATAGGCCTCGGCAGCTCGGTGCAGCGGCGCCGGCAAAAGGCACTGGCGGCGGTGCGTTGAAGTGAGTGAGTCCCCTCCTTTTCAGAGGAGGGGCAAGGGGTGGTGGCGATGCGCAAGCATCGCTCGCGAAGCGACCAGTCCAGCACCCGAAACACCACCCCCAAACCCCCTCCTCTG
>JAGREL010000215.1 GCA_020446575.1 Novosphingobium sp.
TCCGCCTGCTCAAGGTGGGCGAGCGGGTGCGCCATGTGCTGTCTGACATCTTCACCCGCCAGCAGGTGCATGACGACACGCTGACCGCGCATTCGCTCAGCGTCACCGAAGTGCGTATGACGCCGGACCTCAGGAGCGCGACCGTCTATGTGAAGCCGCTGCTCGGCGTCGACGAGGAGGAAGTGCTCGCCGCGCTTCGCCACAACACCGCCTATCTCCAGCGCGAGGTAGCGAAGCGGCTGGGCCTCAAATACGCGGCCAAGCTGAAGTTCCGGGCAGACGAAAGCTTTGACGAAGCCCACAGAATAGAGAAACTGCTCTCAGACCCGCGAGTGAAGCGGGATCTGGGAGAGCACGAGAGTGACTGATTTCATATTCCAGCACGGCGCGATGATGGGCGGCTACGTCTGGGACGAGCTGATCGCGGCGATGGAGCAGAAGGCGGGCGAGAGCATCCGCTGCCTGGCGCTCGACGTGCCCGGTTGCGGCGCCAAGCGCGGCGTCGATCCGCGAGCCCTGTCGTTCGACGACATCGTCGCCAGCCAGCTTGCCGATATCGACGCCAGCGGCATGAGCGACGTGGTGCTGGTCGGCCATTCGCAGGGCGGGACGATCGTGCCGCGCCTTGTCGAAGCGCGTCCCGGCCTGTTCCGCAAGGTGATCTACATTGCCTGCCTCGGGCCCGATCCCGGCCAGTCGGTGATGGAAGCCGCCGAAGCCGGTGATGTGCCGGAAGACGAGCCGGTGGCCGCGGCCACCATCATGGACCGCATGATCACCATGCTGTGCAACGACATGGACGTGCCGACGACTCGCGAATTCCTCGCCCGGCTCGGCAGGGGGGATGCGTGGCCCCCGTCATCCTATGCCGAGCGGGACTGGCGTTACGATCACCTCAGCGACGTTCCCTCGACCTACATCTTCTGCGAGCAGGACAACTGCGTGCCGCCGGAAAAGCAGGAAGCCTATCTTGCCAACCTGCATATTGACCGGGTGATCCGTATCGACAGCGGCCACCAGCCGATGAATTCGCGGCCCGGCGAGCTTGCCGGGCTGTTGCTCGCGGAAGCCGGATAGGCCGGACGAGGGGAGAGAAACATGCCGGAGCCCGTCAATTTCGTATTCCTGCATGGCGGCGGCCAGGGTGGCTGGGTGTGGGACGAGACCATTGCCGCGCTGGAAGCGCAGTCGGGCGGGGCGGTGCGCTGCCTGGCGCTCGACGGGCCGGGCTGCGGCGCGAAGCGCGGCCGCGATACTTCCGGGATGACCGGCGAGGACATCACTCGCGAGCTGGTCGCCGATATCGAGGCTGCGGGAATGACGGATGTCGTGCTGGTCGGCCATTCGCAGGCGGGCATGCATCTGCCGCCTATGGCCGAGCTGCGGCCGGACCTGTTCAAGCGGCTGACCTTCGTCACCTGTTCGGCGCCGCTTCCCGGTGTGACCACCATCGAGCAGATGGGCAACAGCGTGCACGGCGAGAAGGAAGACGAGGTCGGCTGGCCGGTCGATCCCGAGACTTCGACCATGGAAGAACGCTTCCGCGCCATGTTCTGCAACGATATGAGCGATAGCGAAGCCGATGCCTTCCTCGCGAAGCTGGGCAAGGACATGTGGCCGATGTGCTGCTATTCCGAGAGCGACTGGCGGTATGACCACCTCGCCTCCATCCCCTCTACCTTCGTGCTGTGCATGAAGGACCAGAGCCTGCCGCCGATCTGGCAGGCGCGTTTCGCCGAGCGCCTTCTGGCTGATCGGATCGTGTACATCGATGCCGGCCATCAGGCGATGAACACGCGCCCGCAGGCGCTGGCCGAAGTCCTGCTTGCGGAATGCGCCGCCTGACGCCACATCTGCGGTTGGATGGCGAAGCTCTATTTCTATTTTGCCAGCATGAACGCGGGCAAGTCGACCACGCTGCTGCAGGCCGATTTCAATTACCGCGAGCGCGGCATGGCGACCATGCTGTGGACCGCCAGCCACGACCACCGCGGCGGCGACAAGGCGATTGAAAGCCGCATCGGCCTGTCCGCCGACGCGCATCGCTTCGATGCGGAGACAGATTTGTGGGAGCGGGTTGGCGCGGCCCACGCCGTCGAGCCGCTCGCCTGCGTGCTGGTCGACGAGGCGCAGTTCCTGTCGCAGGATCAGGTCTGGCAGCTCGCCCGCCTTGCCGACGAAGCCAATATCCCCGTCCTCTGCTATGGATTGCGCACAGATTTTCGCGGGGAGCTTTTTCCCGGGTCTTCCGTCCTTCTCGGCATTGCCGATGCGCTCGTCGAGCTGAAGGCGGTTTGCCATTGCGGCCGCAAGGCGACGATGAATTTGCGTGTCGATGCCAGCGGTGCCGCGGTAAAGCAGGGCGCGCAGACCGAGATCGGCGGGAACGATCGATATGTGGCGCTGTGCCGCCGGCACTTCAGAGAGGCTCTCAGGCAATGAATGAAACCCTGTTGCTGGCGATCATCCTCATTCCGAGCCTGATCGTCGCGATTGTCTTCCATGAGGTGGCGCATGGCTGGGTGGCCAATATGCTTGGCGACCCGACGGCGAAGGAACGCCGCCGGCTCAGCCTCAATCCGTTACGGCACGTCGATCCGATGGGCACGATCATCATTC
>JAGREL010000216.1 GCA_020446575.1 Novosphingobium sp.
CTAGACCACTAGACGATGGGGCCATGCCGGCTTCTGCCGAAGGCAGGCCGCGCGTTTAGGCAAGGCGTGCTGGGGGGTCAAGGCATAGTTTTCCGTCGGGCGAACGCGCTTCACGGGCCAGTTCGGCCACTGGTGGGCGCTTAATCAGCCCAGGCGGCATCCTCGATGTGCAGTTCGGCCTGCGGGCGGCTGGACCAGTCGTCGATCCGGGTGCGGCCGGCAAGCCATAAGCGCCTGTCGCGTGCGCCGTGCAACAGAGCCTGGCCCATTTCGCTTTCGGCAGCGCGGAAGGCGATCGCCTTGAAACGGGCACCGTCTTCGCCGCGGACGATCAGCCGAACGTGGTCGCTGCCGACGATATCCGCCTTGACGAGCCGCACTGGGCCGACAGCGACGCGCGGGCCGGGCCAGCCCATTCCGAAGGGACCGGCGCTTTCCAGAGTCGTCACCAGTTCCGGTGTGAGCCCGCCAGGAGCAAGCGCCAGATCGAGCTGCAGCGACTGGCCGGCCATCGCGGCCATGACATCGTTGCCCAGCCTGTCGTCCAGCCAGTCCGCCAGCGAATCGATCCGTTCGGGCGCGACGGTCAGCCCGGCAGCCATGGCGTGGCCTCCTCCGGCGAGCAGCAACCCGGCTTCACGCGCGGCGATGATCGCAGCGCCAAGATCGACGCCGGGGATGGAGCGGCCCGATCCCTTGCCATGGCCGTTTTCGTCGGCATCGAGCGCAACCACCAGAGACGGTTTCCCCGTCTTCTCCTTGATCCGCCCGGCGACGATGCCGATCACGCCGGGATGCCAGCCGCGTCCGGCAAGAAGCATGACCGCCCGGTTGTGCTGTTTGTCGATCTGGGCTTCGGCCGCTTCCTGCACGGCAGCCTCGATCGCCCGGCGCTCGTCGTTGAGGCGAGAAAGCTGTTCGGCGATTGCCCGGGCTTCATCGGGATCCTCTGTGGTGAGCAGCCTGACGCCGAGAGTGGATTCGCCTACCCGTCCGCCCGCATTGATGCGTGGCCCCAGGGCAAAGCCCAGATCGCTGCAGGTTGGCGGCCGCTTCAGCCGACTCGCGTCGACAAGTGCAGACATGCCAACACTGCGCCGCCGTGCCATGACTTTGAGCCCCTGGGCGACCATGGCACGGTTGAGCCCGTGGAGAGCGGCGACATCCGCAACCGTTCCGAGTGCGACAAGATCGAGCAGGGACAGCAGGTCCGGCTCTTCCCGATCATCGAAATAGCCGCGCTGGCGCAATTCGCGCACTGTCGCCACAGCGAGCAGGAAGGCGACACCGACCGCGGCAAGATGGCCGTGGGCATTGCCGATATCGCTTTCGTCCAGCCGGTTGGGATTGACGAGTGCAGTGGTCTTGGGAAGTTCCGCCGAGCATTTGTGATGATCGACGACGATCACATCGATACCGGCCGAGTGCGCCATGGCAAGGGCGTCATGGGCCATGGCGCCGCAATCGACCGTCACGATCAGGCTGCTGCCTTCTTCGCCGATCCGGACCAGGGCTTCGCCCGACGGCCCGTAGCCTTCGAGCAGTCGGTCCGGAATGTAGTATCCGGCGTCGTGGCCCAGCATCCGCAGCAGGCGGATAAGCAGGGCCGCACTGGTAGCGCCATCCACGTCGTAGTCGCCGTAGACGGTTATGCTTTCGCTACTGAGGACGGCTTGCGCCAGCCTTTCCGCGGCAAGATCCATGTCGCGGAATTCGGATGGGTCGGGCAGGAAGGCACGCAGGGACGGGGACCGGTGGCGGTCGATCTCCTCGCGCGCAACGCCGCGCGACAGCAGGAGCTGGGTTACGATATCGTCCTTGAGGCCGGGGCAGCCTTCATCCAGCTCCATATTCCCGCCGCGCCAGCGCCAGCTCTTGCCGGAAAGCGAGGAATCGATGCCGAGGATGGATGCCGGTCGTGAAGCCATGTCGTTGGATACTCTAAGCCCATTGGCTGGCAAAGGCCGATACGGGCTCTCCGGAAATCCACAATCGCGGCGCTGCCCGTGCGGACCTATGCCTGCTATCGTGAATGGGATGGCGATGATCGACGACCAAATGCTGCTGATTGTCTGGCACAGCAGGACAGGTGCCTCCGAAGCTATGGCGCGGGCTGCACATGAGGGCACGGATGCGCGCGCGCGGTTGCTGCGCGCGGATCAGGCCGGCCCCGAAGACTTGTTGGCTGCGGCCGGCTATCTCTTTGTTTGTCCGGAAAACCTCGCCAGCATGACCGGCATGATGAAAGAGATGTTCGACAGGTGTTATTATCCGCTCCTTGGCAAGGTTGAAGGGCGGCCTTTCGCGACGGCTATTGCCGCCGGCTCCGACGGGACGGGAGCGCAGGCCCAGATCGACAGAATCGTCATGGGCTGGCGCTTGCGCCGGGTCGCCGATCCGCTGATAGTCAATCTGGGTGCGCAAACTCCGGAAGCGATTCTTGCGCGGAAGACCTTGCCACCGAACGAACTCCGGCGATGCCGCGAACTGGGTGCGGTTTTGTCCGAAGGCTTGCGATTGGGCATATTTTGATGCGCCTGCATGGAGAATTTGATCCGATGTCGTGCAATCGGTGGTGCCGGGGACTCGACGCAGCCATGCGACTGGTGACACAAGTATGACGGGAATCACGTTAGCTACGGCCAGGAACGCCGAGGGAGAAGTACTGGAAAAGCAGCGCTCTCAATCCGGTCTTTCCTTGATGTTTGCGGTAGGCGAACGCCCGTCCGCGTCTGATATCGAGTGTCTTCTCGAATCTGACGCGATCTCCGGAGTGGCAGCCCGAATTACGCATCGCCCGGAAGACAGCTCAGGCTGGCTTGAGTTGTTCGCCAACGGATTGGCTTTCGATCTGACGGGGCTCGCACCGGCGGCAGGATCCAGGGTGCCGCTCGCGCGGCATCATTTCGGCACTTCTCCTGATATCGACGGCTTCGCTCTTGAGGCCATTACGCTCGCTCCCGGACCTCACCTTGAGGGGGGCGGGGCAATGATCCCGGTGGTGCGCACCATAGCCGGGCTGGCCGCGAACCTTGCTCTTCCCTTGCCGGTGAAGGCGGTCTGCTGGCACCTCACCGCCAGCTGGATGGACCCTGACTATTTTGTCCGTATCGTGGTGAACTGGCTGTCCGGCGGCGCTTTCCCGGCGCTCGGCCTGACGGCCGTGGAGCAGACCGGGGACGCCGGCGTGGAAAGCGTCGGCCTGAGCTTCTTCATCGGCCAGGAAGTGCGCGTCGAGGCCGTACCCGAAGAAACTTCGGCGGAAACGGTAAAGCTCGCCGTTCGCGTGATCGACTACCTGGTCAAGGAAGGTCCGCTGAATGCGCTTCACGAGTTGAAAGGTCCGTCGGGAGAGCCCCTGCTCGCCGAACCGTCCAGCGATGGCCGGAGAGTCAGGGTCTGGCGGGGGACGTAGCGGTGAACGGGCCGGCTGCACGGCGAAAGCTGCCCTTTCGTGCGGTAAACCGGCAGGGCCAGCCCGGATATGCACCAGGCATGCAACGCCACCACCTGTTGCCGCGCCAGCTCCTTTCCCAGTGCTGCTTCATTGCGATGTTCGATACGGTCGGCCGCGACCGGGTGGGGTTCGACGACTTTCGGAGCAATGGTCTGCTTCTGCCGGCCAGCGACAGGGCGGCATTGCGCTTCGGCCTGCCGCTTCATCGCGGACCGCACAGGGACTACAACGCCATGGTGATGGAGCGTGTGGGCCAGATCGAAAAAGGCTGGTCCGCGCTGCGACCGAAATTCCCGGACGTCGCTGAAAACCAGGTCCTGATGCGGCTGCGGCTGCTACAGCGCGCGCTGCGTCGCAGGATATTGGAACCGGGACGAAGCCGCCTGGCGCTCAGCCGCAAGGACCCGCTGGGCGCAGCGACCGACTTCACCGAGCTCGACGCCATGGCAGACACGCTTTGGGGCGCGACAGGAACGCCTTAACCCGCCGAAAATCCAAGTCTTGAACCGAATTCACGCTTGGCCTGGTGGTACTGGCTTTCCAGCCGGTCGACACGGTCTGCAACGCTTTCGATGGCTTTGACGGCGCCAATTCCCTGTCCAGAGCCCCAGATGTCCTTCCAGGCCTTGGCCGCCGTGTTTCCGCCGGAACCGAAATCCATCTTGCTCGGATCGCTTTGCGGCAAATTATCCGGATCGAGACCGGAAGCCATGATCGAAGCACGCAGGTAGTTGCCGTGTACGCCGGTAAAAAGGTTGCTGTATATGATATCCGAAGCATGCCCTTTGACGATGGCCTCCTTATAGGCGTCCTGGGCATTGGCTTCGCGCGTGGCGATCCAGGGACTGCCGATATAGGCGAAGTCGGCACCAAGGGCCTGGGCGGCAAGGATCGAACGGCCGCAGGCGATCGCTCCCGACAGCGCCACGGGCCCCTCGAACCACTCACGAATCTCCTGCATCAAGGCGAACGGCGATTGCGAACCGGCATGGCCGCCGGCGCCTGCCGCCACCGGGACAAGGCCATCGGCTCCCTTTTCGATCGCCTTGCGGGCAAAGGCATCGTTGATGACGTCGTGAAAGACGATGCCGCCCCAGCTGTGGACCGCCTCGTTCACATCCTCCCTTGCGCCGAGAGAAGTGATCACAAGCGGAACTTTCCATTTCTCGCAGGTGGCCAGATCGCCTTCCAGGCGATTGTTGGTCTTGTGGACAATCAGATTGACCGCGAAGGG
This sequence comes from Novosphingobium sp., assembly GCA_020446575.1. Taxonomy (GTDB): domain Bacteria; phylum Pseudomonadota; class Alphaproteobacteria; order Sphingomonadales; family Sphingomonadaceae; genus Novosphingobium. Next base: position 4,692 of record JAGREL010000216.1, read on the forward strand.
ACCAACCGCCCTTTGTGGCTCCGATCGCCGATACGCTTCGAGTTCCTCGGTAATCCGGTGCAGCCATTCGTCGAGTTGGGCTGCCGGCCTCGCATTGAGGGCCGGAAAGCTGCCGACGATGCCCGCCTTGCACTGGGCGATCACCAGTTGCGGGCCCGAAACGATGAACATGGGCGATGCGATAACGGGCAGGCGCAATTTGTCGAAAGGGGCGGGAGGGGGCATGTGACGTCCGTTTAATCGAGCGATTAAATTCGCCATAATGTCCAGTTCGGGCGATGTCGAGCACGGGAACAGTGCCGCTGTCAGAGCATTCATTGCCGAACGCGGCATTCGGTTTGACCCGATGAGAAATTCCCCTATGCGTGCTGTTCAAGCGTTCAGCGATTCCGTCCGGAAACAAGATTGAGAGGAGCCGCCCATGGCCACTGCAGTTACACTCGATACCTCAGACATCGACCGGTATCTGGGCAAGCCCGTTGATTCATCCTATCTGCGCGAACCGATCGCCACCAACGACATCCGCCGCTGGGTGCACGGAATGCATTACGCGAACCTGCTGCACTACGATCCGGACTACGCTGCGGAGAGCCGCTGGGGTAAGATAATCGCGCCGCAGAGCTTCTGCATTGCGACCGACGACGGTCACGGCGCCGCGCCGGCCTGCGTCGGCAACATTCCGAACTCGCATCTCCTGTTCGGCGGCGACGAGCACTGGTTCTACGGCCCCCGCGTCCAGCCCGGCGACATCATCGCCAATGAACGCATCCCGTTCGACTATGTGGTCAAGGAGACCAAGTTCGCCGGACCGACGTGTTTCCAGCGGGGCGACAACAACTTCACCAACCAGAACGGCGAACTGATCCTGAAGCAGCGCTCGACCTCGATCCGCTACAACAAGGAAGCGGGCAGCGAGACGGTCAACACAGAGGATTTCGAAGAGACCCAGTGGACGGACGAGGAAGTCGCCGCGATCGAGAAGCGCCGCTTCTCGTGGGTTCAGATGATGCATGACCTCGGCCACAAGGAACGCTGGTGGGACGACGTACAGGTGGGCGACGAATTGCCCGAGCGGGTCTTCGGCCCGCACTCTGTCGCCAGTTTCACTACCGAATGGCGCGCTTACATCGTCAACACCTGGGGCACGATGAACCTGCGCAAGCAGGATCTGGCCGGGGTCGGCTTCTCCGAGGCGATGGGGATTTACGAGAACGATCCCGACATGATGAAGATCGATCCGTTCCTGACCGATGGTGCCTACTACGGCCCGTCGCGCGGGCACCTGTTCCCCGTCTGGGCGCGCCGGATCGGCATGCCGCGCGGCTATGGCTACGGTGCCTCGATGGGCGCCTGGGGCATCGACTATCTGGCCGGATGGGCGGGTGAGCACGGAATGGTCGTGCACTGCGTCTCGAACTACCGCGGCCCGGCGCTCACCGGCGACATCACGGTCCAGACGGCGGAAGTCATCGAGAAGTCGGTGGATGAGGAGGGGCGCCATCTCGTGCATGTGAAGCACAAGATGGCGAACCAGAAGGGCACGGTCATGGCGTCAGGGTCGGCCGAGATCGCGCTTCCCAAGAAGCCGGCCTGATCGACCGGCAGGCGGGGCCTCCCCAGATATGGGGAGGCTTCCAATGGTTCAGGCAACCACCTCGTTCGCCGCGCTGAGCACGGCGCGCACGCCTGCAGTCGCGACGTCATTGTGGATGCCGACACCCCAGACGGTGCTGCCGTCGGGCGCCGCGCATTCGACATAGGCTGCAGCCTTGGCGTCGGAGCCCTTCGCCATGGCGTGCTCGGTATAGTCGCGCACTTCCAGCTTGACGCCGAAACTCTCGTCCAGCGCCGCGAGGATAGCGGAAATCAGGCCGTTCCCGCGTCCGGAGACTGACTGCTCCTTGCCACCGACCGTGATCTTACCGGCGAAGGTCCGCGACCGATCGGGCGCGCGGGTTTCTTCGTATTCCACCAGCTGGAAATGCTGTGGTTCGGACAGGTGGTAGACGCGCTGGAACACATCCCAGATATCTTCGGCATAGAGTTCGCGGCCAAGCTCGTCAGCCAGCTCCTGCACATGCTTGGAGAAATGCGCCTGCATGCGCTTGGGCAGCTTCAGGCCCTGGTCCTGTTCGATCACCCAGGCGAAGCCGCCCTTGCCACTCTGCGAATTGACCCGGATCACTGCCTCGTAGTTGCGGCCCAGATCGGCCGGATCGATCGGCAGGTAAGGCACGGACCAGAGCTGGTCGTTGCGCATTTCCTGCGCGGCGAAGCCTTTCTTGATCGCATCCTGATGGCTGCCTGAAAAGGCGGTGAACACCAGATCGCCGCCATAGGGATGGCGTTCCGGCACCGGCAGCTGGTTGCAATATTCGACTGTCTGGATGACCTGGTCGATATCCGAGAAGTCCAGCCCCGGATCGACGCCCTGCGTGTACATGTTGAGTGCGACCGTCACCAGGCAGCAATTGCCGGTGCGCTCGCCATTGCCG
>JAGREL010000217.1 GCA_020446575.1 Novosphingobium sp.
CAGCTTTACATCAAGGGCGAATTCGTCGGCGGCAGCGACATCATGATGGAGATGTTCGAGGCCGGCGAGCTGCAGCAGCTGATCACCGACGCCAATATCCCCACCGCTTCCTGAGCGGCGCCCGAGATCACCACAGATTTGCCGTAAATTCCCCCTCTTCTTCAGAGGAGGGGCTTCGTGGCTCGACTTTCCGGGTAAGCGACCTGCTTCATACCGGCAGAACGAACATCCGTCCGTCTCGCGGAGCCTGATACCTGTTTTTGCGGGGGTTCTCGGGAAGGCGGGGCCACGGAGACTCGTGTGGCCCCGCCTTTATCGAGACTACGTTGGGGTACGCACCAATCTATAAGCATGGGGCGTGCCAAAATTCAAAATCGGCTGATTTCCGCCATTTTTCCAAATTTCGCGATTGATCCGATCACGCGAGTTGTAAGCTTTTCCGACACGCCCCCGGCGATCCCGACCCAAACCAGTTTTCCCTTGCCACCACCGCCGCGCCACGCAAGGGAAACGCCATGCAGAACTACCCCACCCACGGCCCGATGCCGGCCGATGGCCCCAAAGTCATCCCCGCCGCGACGGTCGTCATCTTCCGCAAGGCCCAGGCCGGCGGGCCGCCGGAACTGCTGATGGTCCAACGCGCCAAGAAAATGCGCTTCGCGGGCGGTGCCGCCGTGTTTCCCGGCGGGCGCATCGATCCCGAGGACCGGGACCTGGCCAAACGGCTGGCTCCCGAAAGCGATCCGGAAGTCTCTTCGGCACGGGTGGCCGGCATCCGCGAGACGCTCGAGGAAACCGGACTGATGATCGCCACGCACGAGCGCATCCACGCAGGCGAGGCGGCCGAAGCCCGCGCCATGCTGATCGAAGCCGGCGCGCTGGAGCCGGTCCTGGAGCGCTACGGCTGGACCCTCTCGCTCGACCGTCTCGTGCCGTTCGCCCATTGGTGCCCGCCGATGGACGGCGCCTTCGACACGAGGTTCTTCATCACCGACCTCGGGACCGGAGCAGTCGATATCGAAGTCGACGCCACCGAGAACACGCGGCTGTTCTGGTCAAGCGCCAAGCGGACGCTGCAGCTTGCCGACGAGCGTGAAATCAGCGTGATCTTCCCGACCCGCCGCAATCTCGACCGGCTGGCGCTGTTCGCCAGTTTCGAGGACGCCTGCGCACAAGCCGGAGAGTTCCCGGTCCAGCGAATCTGCGCGCAAGAGGAAGACCGCGACGGTGAAACCTGGCTCATGATTCCCGACGGCCACGGCTATCCCGTGCTCGGGCAGCCCATGGTAGAAGTCAAGCGGGGTTGAACGGCCGCTTCGCCGCCCACAGGGCGAACGGCACGGTTACGAACATCGCGACGAGCACGCCGATCAGCGCGACCGAATAGCTGCCGGTGCGGGTGAAGGCAGCGCCCATCGCCCAGATGCCGACAGCAGTGAACGGCACGCTCAGGGCGGACTGCAGGCCGAAGGCCCGGCTGAAGCTGCCCTGCCCCAGGCTGAAGGCAAGCGCCCTGCTGATGTTCGGAATCATTCCCGCTCCGTGCAGGCCGAGGAGGCCGATCACCACGGCCAGCGCGGCAAAAGGCAGATCGAGCTGAAGCAGGATCAGCAGGACCGCGCTGTTGAACGCCAGCAGGGCGATACCGCGCGCTCCGCCTAACCGGTCCGCGACCCAGCCGAAAATGATCGAACCCGCCATTCCCGAAAACGCCATGATCGACTGCAACAGCGCGCCCCGGTCACGGTCGATACCCAGCGATTCCGCCAGCGGAATCATGTTGAAGGTGAGCACCATGATACCGGTGATCACCATTGCCGCGGTGATCGTCAGCGCCCAGAACGCCGGCGTCGCGAGGATCTGGCCGACTGTCATGCTGTCCGCCTGGGACTCCGGCCCCGGTGCGAGCTTTCCGGCCTCCGCGAGAGGATCGTCGGTGCTCGGGACGAAATCATCGACCGCCTCGGCCACCGGTAGCGAGCTTTCGGTCTGGCCGGCGTTGGCGCCCGACGCGGAACCCGGCGGGTAGTCGCGGATCGCGAGCGTCGCCGGCAGCAGAATGACGCCGACCAGTCCTGCCATCAACAGATAGACTGCCCGCGCCCCGTGCTCCTCCAGCATCCAGTTGCACAGCAACGGCATCACCGCGACGACCAGAGACAGATGGACAAGGCCGAGGGCCAGCCCGCGATTCCTGTCGAACCAGCGCGTGACCAGCGTCGCGGGTCCGACCGCGCCGGCGATCGCCATGCTCGGACCGAACAGCATCAGGTAGGAACCGACATAAAGGGAGTAACTGTTGGTGAAGGCCAGCAACAGATAGCCTGCCAGCGACAGGAACGCCCCCAAGGACATCAGGAGCCGCAGCGAGTGTTTCGCCATCAGCGGGCCGACGAACGAGGACATCAGCGCCGAGCCGAAGATCACGAGCGCGCCCACGCCCGAAGACATCTCGCGCGTCACGCCCATGCGCTCCTCGACGGATACAAGCATCACGCTGAACGAGCCCATCAGGCAGCCGATGATCATGTTGTGCGACAGGCCGGCAATCACCGCCATCCGAATGGCAAGCGGATGGTTCTCGGTGCCGGTCGTTTCCAATGCAGCTACTTGCGCCAACTTCCCTCTCCCCCCAGGCGCCAGCCGCAACGGCCGCGCGTTTCGGGGAAGAGCTTTACAGCAAGAACCGCAGTTGACCAGAACCCGCTTCGGTCTCGGTCTGGGCTTCGGTCTCGGCCGGACTTTCGTCCGCGGCGGCGGCAACCTCGATCTCCTTGCCATCGGCGTATTGCGCGGAAAGGTGATCGACAATCGGAGCGTAAAGCGGATTATCGAATTCGACCCCCGCCTGATTGCCATTGATCCAGCGCACCACGCCGGTCAAGCCTTCCATGCCTTCGGGCCGGATCACCACGCGAACGCCTTCCTTGACGAAGATCCCGCTGGTCGTGACACAGCAGCCTTCGGTGGAAATATTCGAGATTCGGCCATTGTCCCGCAAGCCGCTTTGCGTGCGGCATTGCGCAGGCAATGTCACGGGCCTTCGCGGCGCTTTGCGAGAAACGATTTCGCGGCTCATGAACAAAATATTAGCGCAAGTAAGGTTAACTTGGAATTTAAGCAGCTTATGGACACCCGCCCGCGGGCCGTGGACACCACGCCCCTCGCCGCCGCAATCCGGGCCGAGCCTCGCCAGAAGGACAAGTCCCGTTGAGCCGGCCCATGCGCATTGCGCCTGTGGGCTGACCCCTCCGCTCTACTACAACCTGGCAGAAGGGATCGCCGCCAACCGGCGGATAAACGATGCCCTGCTCAGGGCCAGTGCCGCGCCCAGATGCTTCGCGTTCTACACCGTCGAACCCAAGTTCGGCGACCGGGCGATCGCCGAGATCGGCAGGATCGCGCGACTCGACAAGGAGCAGGAGCACGCAATCCTGTCCGGAAATGCGAAGCGTCTCTTGGGGTTCCAATCCGCGAGAGTATTGGAGCCGCGCCCCTGAAGGGCCAATAGCTTTGCCTGAAGCGCGCTTTCTTTGCCGCTACGCAACAATAAAGGCTAGTATTGCCCTAGGCGCTATTGTCGACGGTCTCGGCGCCGGGGCCGTTTTTCTTGAGGGATTCGATGGCGTTCTTGGCGCTGGCCTTG
>JAGREL010000218.1:0-4271 GCA_020446575.1 Novosphingobium sp.
CGGTCTTCGCCGAAGCGAAGAACCACGCCGACTTTACCGGCATTGCCGCCGCGCTTCTGCCCGCCGATGGCGGCGGAGCGGAACCCTTCTGGATGCTGGCTGCGCGCACGCTTTTCGTCGAGACCTGCATGCGTCTCATCAAGCTGGGCAAGGCGACAAACCAGGCACTGGCGAGCCGCCTGATGATGGCTGACCTCAAGGCGGTCCACAAGCTGCTCGAGAACACCGTCGCCGACCCGCTGACCGCGCCCGAAGCGGCGAAGATGGCGGAATCGATCCGGGCGGTGTTCAACACCAATGCGCAGGCTTTGCGGTTCCTTCCTGAAGGCAAGGAACCCTTCTCGATTTGCGACTGGATCCGCGATTGCGACCAGCCCGGATCGATTCTGTTCATCACCTCCTCGCACAACGAACTGGTCCTCAATCGCGCGCTCCTCTCGCTCTGGATGAACCTTGCCGTGCACACGCTGATGCGCTTGCCGCGCACGCGCGACTTGCGCACTTGGTTCTTCTTCGACGAGGTCCATGCGCTCCACCGCCTGCCTGCGATCGAAGACGGGCTGCAGACCGCGCGCGGGTTCGGAGGGGCCTTCGTGCTTGGCATCCACAGCTTCGCCAAGCTTGCCGAAACCTATGGCAAGGAAGGCGCACAGAACCTTGCATCGCTCGCGCGCACCAAGCTCATCCTTGCCGCCGCCGATCGCGACACAGCCGAGCATTGTTCGGATTTCATCGGCCACCGCGAAGTGCGCATGATGGATGAAGCATACAGCTACGGATATTCGAACATTCGCGATGCCGCGACGATCACCCCGCGCAGCGAAGTCCAGCCTCTGGTGCTGCCCGACGACATCATGAAGCTGCCGTCGTTGCGCGGTTTCCTGGTCTTCCCCGAAGGCTTCGATGCGGCACGGATCAGGCTTGCTTGGAAGGATTACCCGACCGTCGCCGAAGGCTATGTGCTGCGCGAGAATGTCGAACCGATCGAATTTGCTGAAGAGGCCGACGAGGAGGACGCAGCCGATCCGGAAGCCGGCGGGCGCGAGACCCGCGATGCGCCCGAACCCGAGCCGGAGATGGAACCGGACGACGACCGCGAGCCAGTCCGTGATTCGAGCGCGGACGAGGACGAACCGGCCCAATTGGGAAGCCAGGACAGCGGCGCGAATGCACCTGTTGCCAGCAGCCTGTCGCGCGCGATGAGCTATCGTCCGGGCGCGCCGGATGCGGAACCGTCCGCGACGCAACGCGGCGATGAGACCGCCCCCCGCTCACCCATGAATGTGAAGCCGCACGCCAAGGGCAAGCAGGTCTCGCAAACGGCGCGCGAGCTCTCCGAGGCGCTCGAACCACAGCGCAGCGTTGAACGTTCCACTGGCGGTCCGGGCGAAGCCGAATTGCCCGGTCCCGATGCCGATGACGGCATCGGGATGTAGGGTCGATGCACTCGATCGCACCGGTTCGCTCGGCGGGCGGCGCTGCCGACTATTTCGCGAACGACAATTACTACACGGCTGAAGAGAACGCGGAAAGCGGGGTCTGGGGCGGCGAAGGCGCGCGCCTGCTCGGGCTTCTGGGCGAAGTCGGACGGGATGCGTTCGAGGCGGTGCTGGGCGGCAAGCTGCCCAATGGCGAAATGGTGGGTCAGGTCGAGGGGCGCAGGCTGGGTCTGGACCTGACTTTCTCGATGCCCAAGTCCGCTTCGATCCTGGCGCTCGTAACCGGCGACAAACGCATCCTCGATGCACATCTTTCAGCCGTCAAATCGACCATGAGCGAGCTTGTCGAAAAGCGTCTTGCCGAAGCGCGCAACTACGAGCGCAACCGCAATGGCGAACCCGAAAAGACCGGCAATCTCGTCTATGCCCTGTTCGCCCACGACACGAGCCGTGCGCTCGATCCGCAAGGCCATGTCCATGCCGTCGTTGCCAACCTGACGCGCGATTTGAAGGGCAACTGGAAGGCGCTGTGGAACGGCGAGATCTGGAAGAACAACACCACCATCGGCCAGTTTTACCACGCTGCATTTCGCGCCCAGTTGCAGAAACTGGGATACGAGACCGAGGCCTCCGGCAAGCACGGGGCCTTCGAGATCAAGGGGGTGCCCAAAGAGGTCATCAAGGCCTTCTCCAAGCGCACCGCTGAGATCGAGGCAAAGATCGCGGAGACCGGTGCCACGAGGCTGGCCACCAAGAAGCAGATCACGCTCTACACCCGCGATCCCAAGCTCGATGTCGCCGACCGGCAAGCTCTGGTCGAGGGCTGGCAGGCGCGCGCGGCGGAACTTGGGTTTGATGGCAAGCCGCTGGTTGCCGAGGCGCAGGAACGCGCTGCCGCGCTGGCTCGCCCCACGATGCGCGAGACCGCCAGTGCTGCCTTTGCCGAAGTCGCCACCCGTATCAATGCGGCGCTGCGAGCGCCGAGCGATCTCGCCGCATCCGGCCCCGCCGCGCTGTTCCTTTCGGCAGGTACGATCAAGGCCCAGCATGCGACCGCCTCGGCGATCCGGCACCTCTCCGAACGCGAGGCGGCGTTCAGTCCGCATGCGATCCTCTCCGCAGCGCTGGGCTTCCAGATCAAGGGGCTTGAAGGCGAGGCAGTGATCCAGCGTATCGGGCAGCTGATCGATAGTGGGCATCTCATTTCCGGCAAGTCCGGCCGGCTCGATGGGCATTTCGACCTGGTGACCACGCCCGAGGCGCTGGCGCGCGAGCAGCAGATCCTCGACCGCATCGATGCCGGTGCCGGACAGGGCCGCGCGTTCATGGCGCCCGACGTGGCGGTCGAGCGGTTGCAGCAGGCCGCGCGTGAACTGGGACGCCAACGCGCCGGTGCCGAGGACTGGCAATTGAATTCTGGCCAGTTGGCGGCGGGTGTCGCGGTTCTGTCGTGCAGCGACCGCTTTCTCAACATCCAGGGTGTGGCCGGCGCAGGCAAGTCGACCTTGCTTGGTGCAGTCGCGAAGGTTCTGGCCGAAGACGGGGTGCGCCTTGTCGGACTTGCCTTCCAGAACAAGATGGTCGCCGACCTGCGCGGGGGTGGCTCGCAGGCCATGTCGGTCGACGAGATGCAGGCGGCCGGCATCGAGGCCTATACGATCGCGCGTTTCGTCAGCACTTATGGTTCGGCCGCCGCGCGCGGGGAAGGCGAGCGTTTCGAGGCGGCGAAGGTTGCGCTGAAAGACACCGTCGTTATCACCGACGAGTCCTCGATGGTCTCCTCGCGCGATATGCTTTCGGTGATCGCGATCGCCGAGCAGCTCGATCTCGCCAAGGCCCCGTTCATGGGCGATCGCCAGCAATTGTCGGCGATCGAGCAGGGCAAGATGTTCGCGGTCTCGCAAAGCGCGGGCCAGGCGACGGTGCGCATGGACGAGAATATCCGCCAGAAGAACTCTCCCTTGTTGCTCGCGGTCGCCGGGCTTTCGAACGAGGGTCATGCCAGCCTCGCGCTCGACCTTCTGGCATCGCATGGCAAGGTCACCGAGGCGGGCAAGGACCATATCGCGGCGGCGGCCGATCTCTGGCTCTCCTTGCCGCCCGACCAGCGCGCTGAGACCGCGATCTTTACAGCCGGGCGCGACGATCGGGCGCAGATCAATGCGCTGGTCCAGGCGGGCCTGCTGCGCGAAGGCGCGCTAAGGGGCGAAGGCGTGGCGCTCAAGGTGCTGCAAAGCGCCAACACCACCCGCGAAGAAATGCGCTTTGCCTCGACCTATCGCGCCGGTCACGTGCTCGAGGCGCGCATGGAGGTTCGCGAACTCGGGCTCGGCAAAGGCGAATACACTGTTCGCGATGTGCGCCGCGACGGCAAGGTCATGCTCGAGCGCGGAGGCCGGACAAAGCTCATCGATCCCGACCGGCTCGATCCGCAGCACCGCTTCGATCGGCTCGGGCTCTACGAGCAGAAAGATCTGAGGCTGCACGACGGCGACACCGTGTTCTGGCGAGACAAGGATGCGAACCGCGATATCGCCAAATCGACCTATGCCACGGTGCTGGCAGCGACGAAGGATGCGGTCACGCTGGAGCTTGCCGACAGACGGCAGGTCACCCTGCCTGCCGGCGATCCGATGCTGCGCCGGCTCGATCTTGGCTATGCTCTCAATGCCCATATGGCGCAGGGCGTGACCATGGCGCGGGCGATCGAGGTCATATCCTCAAGCCAGCGCAATCTCGCCACCCAGCGTACGCAGAATGTGCTCAACACCCGCGCCACCGACGATATGCATGTCGTCACCAACGACCTTGCCGCGCTCAAATTCCAGCTCG
>JAGREL010000218.1:4285-4658 GCA_020446575.1 Novosphingobium sp.
TCGACCGCACGCCGGGCAACAAGACTTCGGCGCTAGAGGCGACTGGCCGGATCGACGTGGACAAGTCGCCCGCGAACCCGACCGATGCGCGACACGTACCGGACCTGAAGATGAGCCCGGACCTCAAAGCCAAGCTCGATGCGGTGCTGGGGCCCCGGCCCGAACCGCCAGTGCGCCAGCTTCCCGTTCCTGAAAAGTCGTTGGGACTCGACCTGTGAGCTGTGTCCCCTCCCCCGTTCACCCATACTGCCAAGGAGCCCCGAACCATGTCTTACGATCATCAGGAAATCGGCGATTTTGCCAGCGAAGCCGACGCGCGTGACTGGGCCGAACGTAATGGCCTCGAATTGCGCGACCTGCACCTGCGCGCCCG
>JAGREL010000219.1 GCA_020446575.1 Novosphingobium sp.
CATGTGCTCGATGCCAGCCGCGCGGTCGGCGTGGCCTCGCAGCTCCTGTCCGATACGCAACGCGACGGTTACGTCTCCTCGGTCGCGATCGACTACCAGAAGGTACGCGAGGCGCGCGAAGGCAGGGGCCAGTCGGACCTGCTGTCACTGGAAGACGCGCGCGCCAATGGCTTCAAGGCCGATATGGCGCACAAGGCCCCGGCTCCCGCGCAGCCGGGGGTACATGTCTTCGAGGACTGGGATCTTGCCGACCTCAGGAACCATTTCGACTGGACGCCGTTCTTCCGCGCCTGGGAGCTGGCCGGCACCTACCCCTCGATCCTCGATGACGATGTCGTGGGCGAGAGCGCGCGCAATCTCTTCGCTGACGCAAAGGCAATGCTCGACAGGATCGTCTCGGAGAAGTGGCTGACTGCGAAGGGAGTGGCCGCCTTCTGGCCGTGCCGGCGCGAAGAAGACGACATCCTGCTCGATGACGGCACTCGCCTGCCTTTCCTGCGCCAGCAGGTCAAGAAGAGCCGCGACCGGGCCAATTTCTGCCTCTCGGACTTCATCGACCCCGCAGGCGACTGGATCGGCGGTTTCGCGGTCGGCATCCACGGCATCGAACCGCATCTGGAGCGCTTCAAGGCCGCTCACGACGACTACAACAACATCCTGCTGAAGGCGCTGGCGGACCGCTTTGCCGAAGCCTTCGCCGAGCGGCTGCACCAGCATGTCCGCACAGAGCTATGGGGCTATGCGCCGGGCGAGCAGCTGACCAACGAGGCGCTGATCAAGGAAGAATATCGCGGCATCCGCCCGGCACCCGGCTATCCCGCATGCCCGGACCACAGCCTGAAGCCGATCCTGTTCGATCTGCTGAAGGCTCAGGACAACGCCGGCATCACGCTCACCGAAAGCCAAGCTATGCTGCCGACTGCGGCGGTCTCGGGCTTCTATTTCGCCCATCCCGAGAGCCAGTATTTCGGCGTCGCCCGGATCGGGCGCGACCAGCTCGAAGACTACGCGAAACGGCGCGGCATCGATGTGGCGGTGGCCGAGCGGTGGCTGCGGCCGAATCTGGACTGACGCAAGTCTGGTTCAGACCCGCAGGCTGACCCGTTGTCGCAATGCATACTTGCGCGCGAGATGGGTATAGGCACCGACCAGCCGGTCATGCATCAGGCGCTGATCTTCATTGGGAGCACCCTGGGCGAGGAGACGGTGTTCCCGCGCACAGGCGCGATAGTAATCATAACGGGTCGGTATCATGCAGGGGCCTCCATCGAGCTAGCGGTAGGCCCGCTGGCCGCGCTGCAATTGATCTCGATCAAATTTGCTTGGCGCGAAATGAAATCGCTGCACCTAGCGCGGCCGAGCGCCGGTTAAGGCCCTGTCTCGATTGAACTGGAGCCTCGATTGAACCGGAGCAGATAGCAGTCAGGCCACCTTTTCCTTGACGTCGACGAACTTGATGACGTCGTCCTGGTAATCGATCTGGCTCAACACCATCCAGCTGCCGGCGACTTCCGGCGCGAAGCGTTCGCGCAGGATGATCCTTTCGATCCACGGCGCGTCCGGCTTGTCCTCCATCAGGGGGCCAACGAAAATTCCCTTGGCCTCAAGCTTTTCCTTGTGCTTCTCGAGGTCCTCGACGGCGAAGACCGCGGCAAGCAGGCCCTCGCCATGGCTTTCCAGCCGCTCGTGCAGCCCCCGGTTGAAATCGATGACTTCCGGCATCGGCGCAACCACTTCGAGCCCTGCATCCCAGTCGATGAACAGCACGGTCTTCATGTCGTCGCGTTCATAACGCACGAGATTGCCACCGGTTATCGCTTCGAGATCCGCGACATTCTTCTCGGCGTTCTCCAGCCGTGACAGCCAGACGACATGATCGATGTGATTGATAAACTTCTTCATCGCATCTCTCCCAGATTCGAGCTTCGGTTCATGAGCCGGTGCCAGCCCTATTGCAACGTCCCGTGGACGGACGCCGCCAGCCGGTTCCCTCCCGGTCGACGATCTGCCATGCTGCCTCTGCCCGCAAGGCCGCTGGCATGCCCTGTTCAACGACAGTCAACTGATCGATCAGCCTCATTCCCTTTCAGCAACACCAATCGTGTCGACCTCACCCACCGATCTCCTGCCCGACCTGCACGAAGCGCTTCATGCCACTTTCGGCTTCACCGCCTTTCGCGGCGTGCAGGAGGACGTGGTCCGGCGTGTAATGGCGGGCAAATCGACGCTGGCGGTGATGCCGACCGGTGCCGGCAAATCGCTGACCTACCAGCTCCCCGCCGTAGCGATGCCAGGTACCTGCGTTGTCGTCAGCCCCCTGATCGCGCTGATGCACGACCAGCTACGTTCGGCCACCGCCAACGGCATCCGTGCAGCGACGCTGACCAGCGCCGATACCGATCGGGAACAGACCATCGAGCGTTTCCGCGCCGGCCAGCTCGACCTGCTCTATGTCGCGCCGGAGCGCGCTTCGCAGGGCCATTTCCGCGAACTGCTTTCCAACGCACCGGTCTGCCTCTTCGCCATCGACGAGGCGCATTGCGTCTCTGAGTGGGGCCACGATTTCCGACCCGACTACCGGGCGTTGCGCCCGCTGATGGATGCCTTTCCGGAGGTTCCGCGCCTTGCGCTCACCGCCACGGCGGATGCGCACACGCGCGAGGACATCCTCGCCCAGCTGGCCATTCCCGGGGAAGGGCTGATCCTTGCCGGCTTCGACCGGCCCAACATCCGCTACGCCATCCGCCCGCGCGACAATCCGATGCGTCAGCTCGAACAGCTGTTCGCCGAACAACCGGGCCCCGGAATCGTCTATGCCCAGACCCGCGCCCAGGTGGAAAAGATCGCCGAGCGGCTCGGCGGCAACGGGCGGAGGGTGCTGCCCTATCATGCAGGGCTCGCCGCGCAGGTGCGCGCGGCCAACCAGGCAGCCTTCGTCGCTTCCGAGGACATGGTGATGGTGGCTACCGTCGCGTTCGGCATGGGCATCG
>JAGREL010000022.1 GCA_020446575.1 Novosphingobium sp.
GGGCCATCCACAGATGACAGCACCCGCTGATGCGCTGGACCGGCGTTAGCGATACTGCGGCTCGTTCATGGTTGCATGGGAGAGCCAGCCCCAGTGGCATGCACCTGCTTGCGCTCGCCGCAAACTCGAATGCGGTGATGGTCGTTCTGTTGAAGGCGACCGGTCACGCCGACCTGGTAATCGGGCTGAGATTGCGGGAGATAGAAGAGGGCCTTGAGAATGCGCTGACACATGTGCGCTCCATCAGGATGGAACGTCGTTCCGCGTCGGGCTGATGTTGTTGAGCGTCTCCCTGATATCGACGAACGCGTTCCCTGTTCCTGCAAGAAGTTTCCCTGTTTTCGATTCAGGGAAAGTCAGCAAAGAAACGGCCGGTTTCCGCTAATTTTTCTGCATCCCGAGCCGGACCGTTCCCTGCAATCTTATCGTTTTCCCAGTTTCTTGCGGGTTAACAGGGAAAATGTGCTGGAGAGCGGTTCGCATCTGACTGGCTGCTCCGCCACCTAGTCTAAAACATTGTTATAGAATAATAGAATGGGCCGGAAGGCCCACGGTTCCGCGCGATTCCAGCTGTACTCTGGTACCGCGGAGAGGGTTGCGGAGAGTGCTTTCGGGGCAACATCCGGATTTTTCTCTGTCGGCCTTTTCGGAAGTACCAAACTCGGGGCCGGATGGTTCTTCTGGATCGGACCATGCAATGAACGGCGGCTTTCGGCAACTGATCTCCTGGATGCGAACGACCGCAATGTCGGCGGTTTTTGTCATGGCTCCAGTTCAGCCAAGAGCGGCTGCTTTGGATATTCGCACTCTATTCGGCTGACGATCAGGAGTTCGCACGGCCTCGGCGAAGAACTCGGAGATTTCCCATGTCTGGCACTGACCGCCGAGCAGTATTTGCTGACGGTCAGTGGCAACCCTTTCATTGGCCGCAGGCTGGAAGTGATCAGAAGTTGTAGCGCAGGCGTGCGCCGTACATCCTCGGTTGCCCAAGGAAGAAGAACTGCCCGCCGATCGAGCCGGCGTTAGTGTCGGGAGCGACATAGTACTTCTTGTTGGTCACGTTCGTTGCAAACAGTGCGAGATCGAACTGGCTTTGCGCGACGTCGTTCCAGTTGAGGTTGAGATTAAGAAGATTGATCGCCGGAACTATGCCCGCGTTGAACGGCACCTGACCCAGCTCGAATGCCCTGTCGTAGTTGTGCGAATGCAGGACGTTGCCGGTATAAACATAAGTGGCGGCGACCGAGAGCTCGCCGATTTGCCTATCCAGGGGCAGAGTGTAGGTCCCGGTCAGGGTGAAGCGATGCTTCGGCGCGAAGGGAAGTCTCTGCCCGGGATTGGCCAGGAACGTCGCTGCGGAGCAATTGAAAAGGGCGTCCGAGCAGTTGGGAACCTCGGTGGCTACGACCTTGGCGTCGAGGTAAGTGTAGCCCAGATCGACACGCAGGCTGTCAAAGAAGGTGAGCGACGCATCGATTTCGGCTCCGCGGATGCGCGACTTGCCAACGTTCTGGATGCCGCCGATGCTCACGGGTGCGCAGGTCGGCTTGTCGGTACAGGCCGGAATCAGGACGGAAGTCTGCTGGTTCCGGAACTCGTTCCAAAAGCCTGCGACGTTGAAATATCCGCGCACGGCTCCGGTCAGGGTGGCCTTGAGGCCAATCTCGTAAGTATCGAGCTTCTCGGGGTTCCAGATCTCGCTGCCCTGGTTCAGCTCGTTGACCCCGCCCGCGCGGTAGCCGCGCGCCCACTTGGCATAGATCAGGAGATTCGCGCTGGGCTTGTAGTCGAGATCGATCAGCCAGGTAGGGGCGCCCGACTTCGTCTGGAAACTTCGCGTGCAGAAGCCGCCGAGGCCAAGCTCCGGACCGGCGTTCGCGGGCGTGGCCGCGCGCGAGCAGCGGAAGGCGACGGGACCCGTGGGCGAGGGCGTGATCGTAACGGCGTCCGAATTGACCTTGATCCAGTCCCATGTGTAGCGCAGGCCCCCGGTCAGGCTGAGCCGGTCGGTGAGCTCGTAGGTGGCCTGCGCGTACAGGGCCTCGTCGTGGTAAAAGTAGGTGTTGCGCGTAACGCCTACACTGCCGATCGTCAGGGTTCCGGTCGGCAGGGCCAGGGCAAACGGTGTGCACTTGTAGGAATAGACGTCGGTGCACGCCGAAAAGATCGATGTAACCTGCTCCTGCTTGGAGATAGGACCGCTTCGTTCCAGATAGCCTCCCAGCTGCCAGACCAGCCGGCCATCGAGCGCGCGTCCCTGAAGCTGCAGTTCTTCGGTGAAGGTCCATTGGTCGCCTTCGCCGTTGTTCGGCCCCGGATAGGTTATCACGAAGGGAAACGGCGTATTGTCGCCGGTGATATTGAAGGAATAGGATTCGGTCGATTGGCCGTAGCTGGCGATGTTCTTGATTGTCAGGTTGTCGCTTGCTTCCCAAGTTGTCGTATTGATCACCTGCCAGTTGCGCTGCTTGAGACCGGCCAGCGGCGCGCTGTTCTCCACGTCGTAAAAGCCGTAATTCTGGGCTGCTTCCCGGTCGACCTGATCGCAGATGAAGGGTCTGACGATCGCGCGGGCTCCGAACGAATTGGGATCCAACCCGCGGTTGCAGAAGGCGATCTTGCCAGTCGTGTTGTTGGTATCCGATTCTGTATAGGTTATGATCGTGCTGTTCTCGAGCGTAGGCGTCAGCTCGCCGAGAATGTATAGCCGCGCCGAGATATAATCGAGATCGTTAAGCCGGTCGGGGCCGATGCCCGAACGGTTGATCAGGTATCCGTCCCGCCTGTTCCAGTCCACGCCGCCGCGGATCTTGAAGCTCTCGGAAAGCGGAATGTTGAGCACTGCCTGCAGTCGCCGCTGGTCGTAGTTGCCGTAAGTTCCCTCGACATAACCTTCCAGGTCCCCGCTCGGCTTCTTCGGGACGAGCAGCACCGCTCCGCCCGTAGTGTTGCGACCGAAAAGCGTGCCCTGCGGACCCTTTAGGACCTGCACATTTGCTAGGTCGAAAAGCTGGCCTACTCCCGCACCGTTGCCGCTCGTGATGTTCGAGCGCAGGCGCGGAGCGACGACGTCTGCGAAGTAAACCCCCACGGTCGGCTCCGTCGACAGTTCCTGCGAGAAGCCGCGAATGGAAAAGCTCGCCTTTTCCGGACCGAAACGCGCGTTGACGCCCAGCGAAGGCGTATAGGTGGCCAGTTCTACGCTGTTGGAGATGTTGCGGTTGTCGATCTGTTCCTGGTTAAGAACCGTGATCGAGATCGGCACATCCTGCAGCCGTTCTTCCACCCGTCGTGCGGTGACGACGATTGTGCTGTCACCGGAGGCGCCGGATGCGGAATCCTGCGCGTGCGCCGGGAAGGCCAGCAAGGCTCCGAGCGCGACCCCTGCTGAAAGGCTGCGGCAAACAGGTCCGAATTTCATATCGCCCCTCCCTGGCTCTTCTCTTGGGGTTCGACATATTTCGGACCCCGGGATTTCGAGCTTCCGCAGGCGCCAATTACGGCCAGCACCTAGCCTCCACCCCTCTAGTATCGGCGCACGCGAATATTGTGACCTCGCAGTCCATCGGGAATATTGTCATTGCTACAATTGGGATCTTCCGCTTGCCGGCAGGCGGGAGCCTGTCGCGGGAACTGTCAAGGCGGCCTACCTCACTTTCGCTTTTAGTTACGCCGGGATACTTCGACTGGTACGGAACCGTCCATCTCGAAGCGCTTGCGCCAGTTACATTCTGTGAGGCAGGGGCAAATGTCTAATATCGAATGCAGCGAACTCGATACAGTTCCGGTATTGGTCCCGACGCTTGGTCCGGTGGGCGAATGTGAAGCCGCCTTGCGCGGCTGCCGTCGTCCACCGCCTAGCGGATTCCGGCAAATCGCAACCGCCGCAGCCCTTGCGAGGTGCAGCACAGCAGCAGGTCGCCGGTTCCCGGGTCCAGCCGAAAACGATGCACGAGGCTGTAATGCCTCGCGCGGTTGTCGTCGCCTTCGGTGGCGTCATAAGCGGTCGACCAGCCGAGCACTTCGAAAGCAACCAGATCGACCACCCAGATACGGATGTTCGAGCCGTCGCAGACGTACATGAATCGCCCACCCTCAGGGAAAGCGACGTCGAAGGTGCTGCCCCAGTTCTGTGTTCCCGGCGCGATCTCGACCTCGCGCAGGAATTTCGCTCCGCCCGGGACACGTTCGAATTCCTGTATGCGGTTCCCGATGCGGTCGCAGACATAGAGCCGCCCATCGGGGCCGGCCGCTACCTTGTGGACAGGACTGCCGAAGCCCTCTTCTGCCGACATCTCTGACGGCTTCCTGCCGTAGGCGCCCCACATGCGTTTGAACTCGCCTGTATCCGAATCGAAGGCGATAACGCGATGGTTGCGATAGCCGTCCGAGACGAACACCTCTCGCCGTTCGACATCGTGATAGCAGGATGTGGGCCCGCCCAGGAACCGCGTATCGTCGTCATCGCCGGCACGGCCGCGTTGGCCGAGACGCAGCAGCAGTTCGCCCGAAGGGGAGAATTTCAGGACAGCGTCGTCGTCCGACGCGTAACCGAATATCCAGATATTGCCTTCCGTATCGCATTCGATCCCCTCCCTTCCGGCGGGCCATTGCGGAACGCCGTCGGCCGCGGGAATGTGGTCGACGCCGCCCCAGGCATCGATGAATTCACCGCCTGCGCTGAAACGGACAACGTCGGGAAGGTAGTCTTCCGAGGGAGGATAGCGGTATTCCCCGCCGGGGGGATTGTGCTGGTGCAGGACCAGCAAGTCGCCTTCCGGTGAAAAATCGACGGCAAGGACTCCGCCCATCTTCCTGCCCGGGGGCAGCTTTAATTCGACCTGTTCGATTTCCGGAGAAAATCGGGGGCGCGGTGCCATATCGTCTCTCCCGGGCCTGATCCTGGTTTCGCGGCAGGCGGTCAATCGCGACTAGCTCGCAGCGCAGGCGTCCGCCGCGGCCGGATAACCATTGCCTTGTGTTCGGGATTGCGTCTCAGCCCGGAAACAGCACCTCCGCATTGGTGACGAAGAATTTCTCCATCACCTCCGGTCCGAAGCGCTCGATCTGCTGGACGAACTTTCCGTAGAAATCGGACCCACCCTCGACATGCGGATAGTCGCTGGCAAAGCAGTAGACCTCGTACAGACCGTAATTGTCGAGATAATCGCCAACCGGTTCGAAGTCGAAAGCCATCACCCGGACGTTACGCCGGATGTACTCGGAGGGCAGCATGGGAAGCCTCTTCATCATCCGGCCGCCCATGTACTCCTTCTCGTGGAGCGAATGATTGTTGTGATGCCAGATATCCAGCATCTGCGCCAGCGGGCCGATCCAGTGCGCGCAGTGCTCCTGCGAGCAGACATAGAGTTCGGGATGGCGGTCGAACACAGCGCCCGTGACCATGGTAGCGATGAAATTCTGCACCGAAAGATGCACGACCGAAAGCCACCAGGGGTCGAGGCTGATCTCCTGCGTCCACTTGAAGCCCTCGAAGGCCGGCGCGTTGCGCCATTCGCTGGTGCGCAGAAAGGTGCCCGAGCCGCCGATGTGGAAGTGCAGCCCGACCTTTGCTTCGGCCAGCATTGCATAGAACGGATCGAGGTCCGAATGCGCAGGCGAGATGCCGGCCGGCGGGGAGCCGGTGCCGATCCAGATGCCGGCCATGCCGCTGTCGATGAGCCGCCTGGTATTTGCGATCAGCTCTTCGACGGTGTCGCCGTAGACGGGCGCGACGGTCTTCATCCGGCTCGACCGCCTGGCTACGCCCACCAGCCATTCATTGTGCGCGTCCACCAGCCGCCGGCCGTAGGCCCAGCCTTCTTCGGGTGTGTCGCCGAACAGCTTGAGCATCTTGTCTTCGGGTGCCGCCGTCGCCAGCTGAATGCCCCATAGGCCGATCGAGGTGGGAAACAGCAGCTGGCTCTTGATCCCCATGAGATCCATCACCTCGAGCCGGCGATCGATGTCGACCGCCCCCGGCGCCACCGGCCCCTTGACCTTGAAGATGGACGCGGGATCGACTGGCATGATGTCGCCGGTGTAATCGGGTATGCTCGCGTGATTGGGCCGCGGCGGCTGCGATTTGATCAGATCCGCGATCGGCTTGGCGATTTCGCCGAAAGTCTCCTCCCAGATCTGGGCCGGCATCATCTCGTGGCTGTCCACGTCGACGATGCGACCGGCACAGGGCTTGACGGCTTCGGGAACTGCTGCGGCTCGCATGGCGAAGATCCTCTCTGGTGCGCGTTTCGTGACAGTGACCATTGCGCTTCGGCAAGTCCAATATCGTGTTCCGACCTACCGATATGAACTTCATATCGTGATCCTGTCGCGCGGCGGCTTCGCAAGGGGAGCGCTGCCCGTGACGATCACCTCGATCTCGATACTCTATCACTATCTCTGCTTTGAAAGGCGATATTAGACCGCACTTTACGTCGACGCCTATACGAGGTCCCCTGGATGGGAATGGATTGGTCATGCTGCCGCTATCAGGACTTAGAGTGATCGACATCGGCACGGTGCTGGTTGCGCCCTATGCCAGTCAATGGCTGGCGGACCTGGGCGCGGACGTGATCAAGGTCGAACCGCCGGGCGGCGATCAGACGCGGTTCACCGGGCCGGAAGCGGAACCCGGGATGGCGTCGTTGTTCCTCGGGCTCAATCGGAACAAGCGCAGCATCGTACTCGACATCGCCAGCCAGCCGGGTCGTGAAGTGCTGGAACAGCTCATCGCCGGCGCCGACGTCTTCATGCACAACATCCGTTCGCAGAAACTCGGCAAGCTGGAGATCGATGCCGCAACCTTGTGCGAGCGTTATCCGCGGCTGGTCTATGCGCAGGTGCAGGGCTTCGCTTCCGACGGGCAGTATGCCGGCAGGCCGGCCTATGACGACATAGTCCAGGGCATGTCCGGGATCGTCGACATGATGTACCGCCAATCCGGTACCATGCGGTTTGCGCCGATGGCCCTTGCCGACAAGACCTGCGGGCTCGTGATGGCGATGGCTATACTTGCCGCCCTGACCAGCCGGGCAAGGACGGGTGCCGGCACAGTCGTCGAAGTCCCGATGTTCGAAACCATGGTTTCATTTAACATGGTCGAGAATTTCGGCGATGCCTATGCGCGGGAAGACCAGCCCGAAATGGGATACAGGCGGACACTTTCGCACGCGAGGGGGCCATACCGCACGCGCGACGGCACCATTTGCTTCATGCCCTATACCGACCGCCAATGGCGGGCCTTCTTCTCCCACATCGGTCGCGCGGAACTGATCGGGGATAGCCGCTTCGCCAATATGACGGGCAGGTCAAGTAACATCGATCTGCTTTACGAGATGCTTGCGGAGACCCTGCAGACAGGGACCACCGCGGAATGGCTTGCTTTTGCCGAGTCCGCCGACATCGCGGCGGCGCCGGTGCAGACGCTCGAGGCCGTGCTGAAAGATCGGCATCTCGAGGAATGCGGCTATTTCGCCGAGACGGATGACGCCGCGCTCGGACGATTGCGCTATCCCGGCGTTCCGGTCAGCTTCGCCGGCACGCGTCCTTCCGTCCGGCAACCTCCGCGGATGGGAGAACACACCGAGGAGATTCTGGCGGAACTGGGAATTCCGGCAGCTATGGCCCGCGAGCTTTCAGGTGATGCGATCGACGGGCATGGTCCGGTGCCGGCCCGACCCGTCCCGGAGACCGTTCCACAACCGGGGAGGCGGCAAAGCCGAAACCGGATGCGGTGACCGCCGCACGGTGCAGGGCCCGGACGCACGATTTTCGCCGCCCGGGCCCCGCCGGCTACTCCTTGATGCGCTGCACTTCATTCCCCGCCGCTATCGGGGGGCACACGCCGCTCAGAGACCCCGGGCCAGCGGCAGTTCGTAGAAGTCGATGGCATTGGCCCGGCCGATGCGGATCTGATCGTCGAGCGGCACGCCTTCGAACTGCTCGGCAAGCAGGTCCGCGGAATTGGGCCATCCGCCGTCGAAGTGGGGGTAGTCGGAACCCCACATGATGTTCCGGTCGCCGATGATGTCGCGATTTACGATCGCGGTCCTGTCACGCATGAACGAGCAGGCAACATGCTCATGGAATACCTTGCTTGGCACTTTGCCGGGTTCCAGCCCATCCGATTGACCGGCCCAGCCCTGATCCCGCTTGAAGCGGTCGTCCATGCGCTCGAGCATCGAAAGCGGCCACGCAGCGTCGTTCTCGACGGAGATGACCTTGAGCCGGGGATGGCGATCGAACACGCCGTCCAGGATCATTCCCGCGATCGTGTACATCGTCGGAGTGAAACCAAGCGAAAAATCCACGAAGGCATTGGTCGTACGGCGGAAAGTCTCCGTGCTCGCCGCGACGTGCAGGCTGATCGGCATGTCGTGCGCTGCGGCGGCGCTCCACAATTTGCCATAGTCGGGGTGATTATACCCGCGCTCCTCCTCGTCATCGATGGATATCATCGCGCCGCGCAGGCCCAGACCGGCGCAGCGTTCTAGTTCCCGAACGGCAGAGTCAGGATCGCGCGGCGGAATCATCGCAACGCCAAAGAGCCGACTGGGCGCCGCCGAACAGAAATCGGCCAGCCAGTCGTTGAAGGCGCGAAAGCACGCCTGCTGGAATTCCCTGTCGTCCATCGAATACATGTTCAGGCCAAGGCTTGTATAGATTATCTCGGCCTCGATTCCCTCTCGATCCAGCTCCGCCAGGCGGGCTTTCGGATCGTATGCGCCTTGCGGCACGTCCTTCCAGTCTCCGTCCATGCTGAAATAGAGGTCGTCGGGATCGCTGTATTTCTTTGCCGTCGCCATCAGGCCGATGCCTTTGCGGGGAATCAGAATGCCCTCGCAAACGAACTCCTGACCCCGTTCTCCCGGGACAATCCTCGGCGCCCGGTCGAGAAATCTGGCCTCCATCCGCTGCGTCCACAGATCGGGTGGTTCCACTATGTGGGAGTCTGCCGATACGAGCTTGAAAGGCAATTCAGCCATGGCAATTTCCTTGAGACAGTTCGGGCAAATGGCGCGCGGCAAAGCAGCGTCGCGATTGAAGCCCTAAGATAGCCGCGCCGGCACAGTCCAATATCAAATTGGCCATTTTCGATTTGAATTGAATATCGATTGCGTCGACACGACATGGTCGCCATGCGCGGCAGATGCCGGCTGCCCGAAGCGGGAGCGGACGATCCGCAGGGCCCTGTGCAATGTTCGTCGATATCCCCTTGGTATCATCAGGCGGAGAAGAAATATTGTGATGGCGGAAACGGGCCCGCTAGCTTGCAGCCGGAAGCAGGATCCATCGCTGCGTCGCCGGCGTCGAGAAGGAGCCGCGAATGCGATCGACCCTGTACCGCGGGAATTTCGAAGGCGACGGCATGGGACGGGGGGTGACCTTTGCGGAAGACTGACGAACCGGACTGCCTGCCCTACATGGCATGCGGCAAGTCCTGGCGCTCACTTCACATCGGCTGGAAGGCGCAAACATACCGCCGCACAGTCACGGAAGGCGACCTCATCAGCTTCATATCGGCAACGGGGATGCTGGAAGTCACTTTCACCGATGCCGGTCATGCGGGGGCCATGGGGTGTCGTCCGGTGCCCGCCGCGCTGACCTATTGCTTCATCGAGGGAATGCAGCTGCAGACCATGATCCAGGGGACCGGGCTGGCCCTGCTCGAGGTGAACATCCTTGCAGACGCGCCCGTCCGGGTCGGCGACACGGTCTGGGCCGTGGTCGAAGTCAGCGGCATCGATCCTACGTCGCGGGGCGACAGGGCCGTGGTCGCCTTCGAGGTCACGGTTTTCAATCAGGATGGGAAGCAGGTCATGCGTTATCAGGTAAAGCGCCTGATGGCGGGGAAAGATCCCGAGCAGATCTGAAGGTTGGTTGCGCCGTGGGGCGAGGCTGGCCGCCGAAGCAGAAGATCGATCCGCTACCTCGCGCCCGGCGGCCCCTTCATGTGTTGGACCGCGAAACGCCGGAACCTCTCCGCCGCCGGGTTCGTCGTCCCGTCCACGGAGACAATCCCCAGCCCGATCACCCCCGCTTTCGGCATGTCCGCGATCTCGAGGAATTTCACCGCATTGAAATGGCCGGCCGCCGCGCCGGGAACGAGCGCGACGCCAAGTCCGCTTTCGACGAGGCACAGGATCGTCTGAAGCTGGGTGGCCTCCTCGGCGACCCGAGGGACGAAGCCGACCTCCTGGCATGCTAGCATCGTGATGGCGTGCATGCTGGGCACGCTCGATTGATCATAGACCACGAAGGGCACCTCGCTGAGCTCTCCCAGCTTGATCCTCTTGCGTCCGGCGAAGCGGCTGTCCCTTGCCACTGCCGCAAACAATGCATCGGTCTGGAGGACGTCGATCGCGGTCTGCACGGGGTTCAGGACCGGAGTGCGGACGATGCCCACGTCGAACGTACCCGTCTGGATGCCGGCCAGCAGCTCGGATGTGCGGGATTCCTCCAGGCTGATCTCGATGTTGGGACATTCCGTTCGGAAAGCGGGCAACAGACGGGGCAGCACCTCGTAGGTCGCCGAACCCACGAAGCCGATGCGGATCCGGCCTCGTTCCCCCGTCAGGCTTTCATCGACCGTCCGCTTGACCTGCTCGGCGTAGAACAGAGTCTGA
This sequence comes from Novosphingobium sp., assembly GCA_020446575.1. Classification (GTDB taxonomy): domain Bacteria; phylum Pseudomonadota; class Alphaproteobacteria; order Sphingomonadales; family Sphingomonadaceae; genus Novosphingobium. Next base: position 10,629 of record JAGREL010000022.1, read on the forward strand.
CGAGCACTCGACAGCGCCTCTTCCCCCACCTTGGTAAGCTGAACGCCACGGGGCTCGCGGACGAACAACGGGGTGCCCAATTCCTCTTCGAGCTTGCGGATCGAGACCGAGAGCGGTGGCTGTGCGATGTTCAGGACTTCGGCGGCCCGATGAAAATTCAAGGTTTCGGCAAGAGTGACGAACTGGCGAAGTTGGACAAGCTTCATGATATCCGTTTTGTATTATTATTTCTCCAAGCGATATTAGACGTCGACCCCCTTGCTGTCTAGGAAGACTTGTCCCGCTCGCTTGGTCAAACGACGGTCAGTTCGGCGGATATCGTTGAAAGATCATCGTTTTCCACCTCCGCACGCAAGCAGGGGATGACCCGTCGGCGACAGTCGGCGGGTGGCCAGCCGGAGACTGCGCAGTGAATGGCCAGAATCTGATCGACGGAGAATGGCGCAGCGGTATCGACGCATTCGAAACGGTCAACCCGTCTGACCTCGGCGAAGTCGTCGGGCGATATTCGAAGGCAACGGAAAGCGATGTCGCCCGGGCCTGCGCTGCGGCACGCGACGCCCTGCCGGCCTGGAGCGCCTGCAACATGCAGGCGCGTGCGGATCTCCTGCGCAAGGTCGGCGACGTCTTGGTCGAGCGCAGGGTCGCCGTGGGAACGCTTCTGAGCCGAGAAGAAGGAAAAACCCTCGCCGAAGGCGTCGGCGAAGCTGTCTACGCGGCGCGCTGCTTCCATTTTCAGGCAGGAGAAGTGATCCGCGCGCAAGGTCAATGGTACGATTCAGGCCGCGATGGCTTCAATATTGTCGTCACCCGAGAGCCGGTCGGCGTTATTGCGGCGATCACCCCCTGGAATTTCCCTATCGCCATTCCCGCCTGGAAGGTGGCGGCGGCGCTGGCTCACGGCAATACGGTCGTGCTCAAGCCTTCGAACTTCGTTCCCGGCTGTGCGGTGCTGCTCGGCGAGATTCTGCAGCAGGCTGGGTTGCCTCGCGGAGTCTTCAATCTTGTCCTGGGAGACGGCGAACCGACGGGCGGCGCCATTATCGATGCCGCCGATGGCGTGACTTTTACCGGCGGTACCGAGACCGGCCGTCTCGTGCTCAGGCGAGCCGCGGAGACGATGACCAAGGTCCAGATGGAACTGGGCGGCAAGAACGCGTTGGTGGTGCTCGACGATGCCGACCTGGACTTGGCTGTTGATATTGCCGGCAACGGCGCCTGGCGCCAGACCGGCCAGCGCTGCACGGGTACGGAGCGCCTCATCGTGACCCGGGGCATTCACGACGCATTCGTCGAAAGGCTGATGAATTCGGCGAAACGACTGCAGGTCGGTCACGCGCTCGACCCCGATACGGAGATCGGACCCGTCGCCAACCGGCCGCAGCTCGAAAAGAATCTGGCCTTTGTCGAACGGGCCAGGGCTGAGGGAGCGGAGCTGGCGACCGGGGGCGAGTGCCTGAAGCGCCGCACCAAGGGACTGTTCATGGCGCCGACCCTGTTCGTGGGAACCCGCAGCGAAATGTGGTGCAACCAGACCGAAGCGTTCGGACCTATATGCTCGGTCATCAAGGTCGACGATCTCGACGAAGCGATCCATGTCGCAAACGATTGTCCCTACAGGCTGTCCGCCGGCATCGCCACGGCCGGGCTGAGCAGCGCCGAACGATTCCGCAGGTATTCCAGGGCGGGCATGGTCATAGTCAACGCTCCTACGGCCGGCCTCGAATACCATGTGCCGCTGGGAGCCCGCGCGCCGTCCGGCTTCGGACCGCGCGAGAACGGCTTGGCAAGCAGCGAGTTCTTCTCCGAAACGAAGACCGCCTATATCAATCATGGCGAGTGAAGATCGCTTGTGGACCGAAGTGATGCCACGGCCCAGCGGGGGCCTGCCTCTGGACTTCAAGGCGCCGTTCCGGTTCGACGACGGGGAAATGGCCTGACGATGGAAGAGCGGCAAGGCCCCTTGGCCGGTATCAAGGTCATAGAGTTTTCCGGCATCGGGCCCGCACCGATGTGCGCGATGCTCCTGGCAGACCTGGGTGCCGAAGTGATTGCCGTCGACAGGCCGCAGCAGAGCGGACTCGGGATCGAGCGTCCTCGCGAATTCGACCTGTGCCGCCGCAGCCGCAGTTCCATCTCGATCGACCTGAAGGCCGCCGAGGGTGTTGCCTGCGCGCTCGACCTGATCTGCCGGGCCGACGCAGTGATCGAAGGATTCCGCCCGGGAGTGATGGAGCGTCTGGGCCTCGGGCCTGAAGTCTGCTGCGAGCGCAATCCGCGACTGGTCTACGGACGCGTGACCGGTTGGGGGCAAGACGGGCCGCTGGCGCGATCCGCCGGCCATGACTTGAACTATATCGCCGTTTCCGGAGCGCTGGCTCAGTTCGGGCGCGCCGGAGAGCCGCCCATGATTCCTCTCAATCTCGTCGGCGACTTCGGGGGAGGCGCCATGTTTCTTGCCTTCGGCATTGCCTGCGCGTTGCTGGAGGCCGCCCGCTCCGGCAAGGGGCAGGTGGTGGACGCTTCCGTCGTCGAAGGCACCGCAACGCTTCTCACCGGGATCTACGGGCTTTTCGCGGCGGGACTTCATGCCCGTCCTCGGGGCGAGAACCTCCTCGACGGCGGAGCTCCCCACTATAACGTCTACCGGTGCGCTGACGGCGAGTGGATCACCATAGCTGCGATCGAAGCCAAGTTCCGTAAGGACTTGCTGGTCAGGATCGGATTTGATCCGGCGAATTTCCCCGATGTCGAGGATCGAAGGAATTGGCCATACGCTCGCCGCCTGCTCCAGGAGCGCTTTGCCCAGCGTCCTCAGAGCCAGTGGTGCGAGTTGCTGCTGGGAACCGATGCATGCTTCGCCCCCGTCCTCGGGCTTTCGGACGCGGCTGCCTTTGCGCACAATAGCGAACGGAAAACGCTCATTGAAATCGACGGGATTGTGCAACCGGCACCCGCTCCACGGTTCAGCCGGACACCAGCGGGAGTTCCGACGGCTCCCGAGGAGATCGGATCGAGCACGGTTGCGGTCCTGAAGAAATGGGGCATTCCAGTGGAGGAGATTGCCTTGCTCGCAGATCGCGGGATTATCCCACCCCCCCACAGTTCGATCCAAAGTTCCCAATTTTGATGCTAGCTCGATCAAGTGGACGCTTGCCATTTGCGAATGGCACAGTCTGCCAGCATTTCTTCTTGATCGATTTCGACGAGATCCGCGTTGAATTGAACCGGTCAGCTTCGAATGGGGTCATGCCACCCGTTCCATAGTTCGCGCCGTTGCCTTGCCGCGCGCGATAACTTGAGCCTGAATTTCGGCCGCTCCCTCAAAAATGTTTAGGATGCGTGCATCACACAGGACCCGGCTAATCTCATATTCCAGAGCATAGCCGTTACCGCCGTGGATCTGAAGCGCGGCATCCGCATTGCTCCAAGCCGCGCGCGCCGAAGAGCTTGGCCATGCTCATTGCCAGTTTGTCGGCGACGCGCGGAAATTCTGTGATAGCTCGGCCGAATTGCCTGCGGACGGACTAGAATACTACGGCGGGCAAATGTGCCGGGTTACGCAAAAAGCCCTGATGCACGCAGATGAGGCAGCACGTTTTCGGCGATGTAGCCGATCCGCCGATTGCCCGCGAATACGTCCTCGCCTGGCAGCTGCGCCCAGAAATGGATGTCGCGGATCCCGGGATAGCGGGTGATGAGCGCGGTCAGCCTCTCGACCGCCATGGGGGCGTCCCACATCTCGTACAGGCCTCCCTCGAGCGCCGAGGCGGCGTCGGGGAACAGCGGAACCTGGTCCGGCGGCCCGAAGGCGCCCCAGCGGATGTATTCGTTTGCCTGGTACAGGGCGTGCGGCCCGATGTGCGCCGCTTCCGCTTCGGGATCGTCCGATATGATCGCCCAGCAGCCGAGCACGATGCGGCCGTCCTCCGGCTTCCTGCCTCGCCGTTCGAGCGCTTCGACATAGGTGTCGAGGCCCATTCCGCCGGTCGAGAGAAATCCGTCGCCGATCCGCGCTGCCCGCTCGATCGCGGGTTCCGCCATTCCGCCGATAAGCAGGGCGGGTGTGGTCTCGGGCGCCGGGGTGATCGGCAGCGCGCCAAGGGAGAAACGCCGGCCCGAGAATTCGACCGGCTCGCCGCTCCAGCCCCGGCGGATGATCTCGCAGGCTTCCTCGATCAGGCTGGGCCGGTGTTTCAGACTGCGACCGAATGCCGCGAATTCCTCTTCCTTGTAGCCGATCCCGACGCCCAGGTCGAAGCGCCCCCCGGTCAGCAGCGACAAGGTTGCGGCGTCCTCGGCGATGCGCACGGGATCGTGCAGCGGCAGGACGATCAGGTTGGTGCCGATCCGCATCCGCGTCGTGCGCGCGCCGATCGCCGCAGCGATCACCAGCGGCGAGGGGGTGTAGCCGTCCTCGCAGAAGTGATGCTCGGTGAGCCAGACGGAATCGAAGCCGAGCTGTTCGGCGTGGACGATCTGGTTGAGACAGGCCTGGTACATCTGCCCGAAAGGCTTGCGCCATTGCTTCGGGTTCCTGAAATCGTACCACAGTCCGAAGTTCACGCGATGTGCCATTCGATCCTCGCTCATTCCAGCCCGGCGAGGAAGCCAAGCACCGCCTCGCAATAGCGCTCGTATTCCTCGAACATCGGGCCATGGCCGCAGCCTTCGAAGCACAGCAGCGACCCCTGCCGGGCCGCCCCGGCGGCGAATTCGCCGATGCCCGGCGGCGTGAAGACATCCTCGCTGCCGGTGATCGCCAGCAGCGGGACGTCCAGCCTGGCGACGATGTCGCGCTGATCGAGCGTGGCGAGATCGCCGAGGCTGCGATCGGCGCCCGGCGCAGCCTGCATAAAGATCGAATGCATCCAACCGATCACGGCTTCGCCGACCGGCTTTGCGCATACCGCGCGGGCAATGCCGTCGAAGAAGGTGGCGCGGTCGGGTCTGATCGCCGCCACCGTGGCGCGCACGTCATCGGCCGTGCCGCCATGGGGGAAACCTTCGGCACGGGTGTAGCGCGGGCTCGCGCCGCATGTCAGCACCAGCCCCTTGCAGCGCGCGCCCAGCCGGTGCGCCGCTTCGGTCGCCACCGCCCCGCCCAGCGACCAGCCGTTGACCGCGACGCGATTGCAATCCAGCCGTTCGATCAGCGCGACCGCATCGCCGGCAAGAGCGGAAATGGAATAGTCGTCGAAGTCCTTGTCCGATCCGCCGCAGCCGCGCTGGTCGAAGGCGATGACCTCGTGCCCGGCTTCGAGCAGCGCGGAGAGCGTCGAATCCCAGACCCGGGTGCTCATGGCCCAGGCGTGGATCAGCAGAACCGGGAGCTTCGGCCCCGCGTGGTGCTCATAGTAGATGCGTCCCGAGCCGGTCTCGAGATAGGCCATGGCGCCATTCCTCTCCTTAGCCTGTGCTCTATACGGGGGCTTCGAGCTTGATCCCGACGAGCGGGCTGAAATGATGCATCGTCACGTCGCGGCGGGCAATCTTCCAGATCCCGTCGCGGCGCTCGAAGCTGTCCCTGTAGGTTGCTGCGACCGTCTGCGCCTGGCCGTCGCTGGTCGTGCCGATGCAATCGACGTCGCTCACGCCCCGCGCGTGGTCGCCGTCCGTGAAATCGACACGCAGGTTGGTGGTGCAATGCGTCGATTGCAGCCAGGCCGGCCAGAGTATGTCCTTCACCGCCTCGTTGATGCCGGCGTGCCCGTCGAAACGTCCGAACGGCGGGCCGATGTCCCAGACGCAGTCTTCCCACCAGATCGCGAGGAAGCGGTCGAAGTCGCGCTTGTCGAAGCCGTGGCAATAGTCGCTGACGAGGTCGAGCATCGCGAAGCGGCTTTCGAGCCGATCGATGCGCTGAAGGAGAGCTTCCATCACTATGCCTCCTGTGTTTCGAGAACCTGGGCGAATTTGCGAAGCGCGGCTTCTCGTGCGGTCGGGACGTGATAGGTCGGGAACACCCCCGGCGAAGGCTCGACATGGCGCAGGATGTCGCGCGCGACCGAGACCTTGTGAACCTCGGTCGGTCCGTCGACGATTCCCATTTCCGGAACATATTGCCACATGTCCATCAGCGGGGTCTCGTTCGACATCCCGAGCGATCCGTGGAGGTGCAGCGCGCGGTAGACGACGTCCTTGAGGACGCCGGGCATCGCCGCCTTCACCGCCGAAATCTCGCGCCGGACCGCCCGGCTGTAGCCCTGGTCGCGATCGAGCAGCCAGGCGGCATAGAGAACATGCAGTCGGAACTGCAGGATCTGCGTATAGCTGTCGGCGATTTTCTCCTGCACCATCTGCTTGTCCGCGAGCCGCTCGCCCTTGGTCCGCCGGCTGACGACGCGCTCGCACATCATGTCGAGCGCCTTGGAGAGCATTCCGACGGTGCGCATGGCATGATGGATGCGCCCTCCGCCGAGGCGCGACTGGGCGACCTTGAAGCCTTCGCCCACCGGGCCGAGCGCGTTGGCAGCGGGAACCCGGCAGTCCGAGAACCGGATGTAGCCGTGAACGCCCGAGCCGATCTCGTCCCTTGGACCGACCGCGGTGTTGCGCACGATCTCCATGCCCGGCGTGGGGTTGGGCACGATCAGCATCGTCGATCCCTCGTGCACCGCGACGTCGGGATCGGTGATGGCCATGACGATCAGGAACTCGGCGACGCAGGCATGGCTGGCGAACCATTTCTCGCCGTCGATCACCCATTCGTCGCCGTCGCGCCGGGCAAGGCAGGTGAATTCCCCGGGATCGGAACCGGCCTGCGGCTCGGTCATCGAATAGCAGCTGACGATGTCGCCATCGAGCAGCGGCTGAAGGTATTGCGCCTTCTGGTCGTGCGTGCCGAAGCGGGCCAGGATTTCCGCGTTGCCGGTGTCGGGCGCCTGAGTGCCGAAGACGACGGGGGCAAAGCGGCTGCGGCCGAGTATTTCGTTTATCAGGCCGAGCTTGACCTGCCCGAAGCCCTTGCCGCCCAGCTCGGGGCCGAGATGGCAGGCCCACAGTCCGCGGCGTTTCACGACCTGCTGGAGCGGCCTGATGATCGGCCTTGCGGCTCCGTGCGGATCGAACGGATCGGCGGGGCCCCGGAACACGAGGTCGAGCGGCTCGACCTCCTCGCGAACGAATTCGCGCATCCAGTCCAGCTCGGCCTGAAATTCCGGTTCCGTGGAAAAGTCCCAGCTCATCGTTATTTTGCTCCGATTGCGGTTTTCAGCATGCGGCGTACCAGCCGCCGTCGATCCACAGTTCGGCGCCCGAGACGTATTTCGCCTCGTCCGAAGCGAGATACAGGGAGCCGTGCGCGATATCCATCGGGTCGCCGACGTCGCCCATCGGTATCCCCGCCTTGATCGCCGCATCCTGCTCGGGCGTGATGTCCGCCAGGATCGGAGTCCTGATCTGGCCGGGAAAGATCGTGTTCACCCGGATTCCGCGCTTCGCGAACTCGAGCGCGGCGCCCTTGCTCATGACGCGCACCGCGGCCTTGGAAGCGTGATAGCTTATCGCATCGGGACTCCCGATGAGGCCGAACAGCGACGAGATGTTCACGATCGCGGCATTTCCCGACTTGAGCAGTTCGGGAACCGCCGTCTTCATGCCCAGGAACACTCCGGTCTGGTTGACCGCGATCATCTGCGACCAGCCCTGTTCGGTTTCGGCTTCGATGCCGCCCGGATGGAAGATGCCGGCATTGTTCACCAGAGTGGTGAGCCCGCCGAAATCGGACACGACCCGCGCCACCGCTGCCTGCCAGCTCGCGGTGTCGGTAACGTCCAGCCGCACGAACTGCGCCTGCCCGCCTTCGCCCCGGATCGCGGCGACGGTCTGCGCTCCCAGCTCTTCCTGGAGATCGCCGATGAAGACTCGCGCGCCCTCGCGGGCATAGAGGGTGGCCTGGGCCGCGCCGAGCCCGCTCGCCCCGCCCGAAATGAGAGCAATCTTGCCCGCCAACCGATTTGCCAAAACCCGTTCTCCCGCAACGTTCGAGCCTCCGAATAAACACTTGCTAGGCAAAAGCAAGTGTTTATTCGGAATGCCGGCTCGCCGCGAGCAGAGGCGAAAAACAATTAAATCATAAAGATTTCAAATGGATGTGTGGAGGGGCAGGCAACAGTGGTGGGGACGGATCGGAAAATTAGTTGCTTGCGCCAAGCAAATAGAATAGTGAATCACCTCAGCGGCGGAAGGACGGGAACGACTCAGGTCCCGAATTCCGCCCGAATCCGTCCGCCCGCCACGGGCTGTCGGCAAGAATTGTCCGGATGCCCGCGCGGACATTGCGTTGGCCGATCGGACCACTTCGGGAGGAACGCCATGACTGGATCAAGGTTTAATAGTTTCCGTGCAGCCTCCGTTGCTGGAACGGCATTGGCATTATGCATGTCGGCCCAGGCTGCCTTTGCGCAGGAGGCCGGGGAGACTGTCGAGCCCAGGTACGGTCTTGAGGAAATCACGGTCACGGCCCGCAAGCGCGTCGAACCGATGCAGGACGTGCCGGCGGCGATCAGCGCGCTATCGGCCGGGGAACTCGCGCGGCGCTTCGATTCGGACGTTCGCGACTTTGCCGATTCATCGCCGAACATCGTCATCGACGATACGCAGCAGGGTCCCGGCGGCGTCGCCGCGATCTACATTCGCGGCATCGGCGTCGCGGATGTCGAGAAGTCGGTCGATCCAGCGGTCGGCGTGGTCTTCGACGACGTCTACATCGGACAGAGTTCCGGCAGCCTGCTGAAGGCAATCGACATCGACCGCGTCGAGGTATTGCGCGGCCCGCAAGGAACCCTGTTCGGCCGCAACGCGACCGGAGGCGTCATCAACCTTGCCCGTTCCCGCCCGACCTACGACACGACCGGAAAGGCGAGGTTCACCTATGCTCGCTTCGATTCATGGAAGATCGAAGGCGTCGCCAGCACCGGGCTTTCCGACAACATCGCGGTCAAGGTCAGTGGCGCATATGAAAAATCAGACGGATATTTCTACAACGCGTACTACGGCCAGCCGGGGCAGCGTTCGGATTTCTTCGCGGTCTCCGGCGCATTGCTTTTCGAGCCGACCGACAGTCTCGACATCCAGCTTAGCTACGACCATCAGGAAACCGACCAGGATCCGCCCCAGCTGGTGGCGGTGAACAAGTCGACGGACCTGTTCTGCGCGGCTTACAACCAGTGCTCGGCCTCGCCCGGCGTGCCGACCTCGGGCGGCCGCTACATCAGCATCTCCGACGGCCCGCTGCAGAAGAACGCTTCCTTCAAGTTCGATATGGCGATCGCCAAGGCGTCCTACGAGTTCGGCGCGGACATGCAGCTCGATTACATCTTCGGCTGGCTCAAGACCGACGAGAAGATCACCCAGGACTTCGACGCCGCGCCGTTCACGCTCTACCATACCGACCGGCCGGCTCGCTGGCGGCAGACGACAAACGAGCTGCGGCTTACCAAGGGCGGCTCGGGCCCGTTGACATTCGTCCTGGGCGCCTATTTCTGGGATTCGCGCTATACGATCAATCTGAAGAACTACATCGGCTTTGCCGGATCGCCGCTACTCACGAGCGCCCAGGACGTAACGCAGACGAACAAGTCCTACGCGGCATATGGCGAGGCCGATTACGACCTGACGGACAAGCTGACCCTTACTGTCGGCGCGCGCTACACCCACGACAAGAAGACGAGCCTCGTCAACGACGGCACCATCTTCATCTACGGCACGCTGGAGGAGGCCAACCCGGTCCTCACGATCGAGCCGAGCCTTGCCGGCGGGCAGATCGTGATGACTTCGCCCGTGAAGAAGAGCTGGTCGAAATTCACTCCGCGAGTTTCGCTCAGCTATGATTTCACCTCCGACGTCATGGCCTATGTGCTATGGTCGCGAGGCTATCGCGGCGGCGGCTTCAACGGACGGCCTTCGACGATTGGCGCGGCGACGATCCCCTACGATCCCGAAACGCTCGACAATTACGAGATCGGCTTCAAGTCCGAATTCGCCAACGGACGGGTGCGGTTGAACGGCGCGGTCTTCCTGATGAAATACAAGGACCAGCAACAGGACCTCGACGTCCCGGCGCCGGGAACCTCGACCGGACGCGAAAACCGGACGATCAATGCATCGTCGGCCGAATTCAAGGGCGTCGAACTGGACCTGACCGCACAGGTAACCGAAAACCTGAGGATCAACGGCAACCTCGGCTACCTCGACGCCAAGTACAAGAACTTCGTCGGCGACATCTACAGCACCGGCACGCCCGTGGATGCGACCTTCCTCAAGATCCGGCGCGCGCCGAAGTGGACGTGGAATTTGGGGGCGACCTACGAAACCGAGATCGGACCCGATACCTCCGCCTGGATCACCGGCGACGTGCATTACATCGGGCCGCACGAGATCACCTTCCTCAACAATCCCAATCTGCGGAACGACGGGCAGTATCTGATCGATGCTTCGGTGAACATGAAGTGGAACGACACGACGGTCAGCGTGTTTGGCAAGAATCTCACCAACGAGAAGGGCTGGACCATCGGCTATGACGTTCAGGGTATCTGGAGCTACGGTGCTCCCCGCCCCCGTCGCACCTATGGCGTCGCCGTGACGCAGACCTTCTAGGCAGGTCCGATGTCGGGAGCGTCCCCTGTGACACCGCCCCGCCGGTGGGTGGTGACCGGCGCCTCGCGCGGTATCGGCAAGGCCATTGCCGACCGGGCGCTGGCGGCTGGGGACCACGTCTGCCTTGTGGCAAGGAGCGAGGAGATCGCGCGGGACGCGGCGCTGCTGGGTGAGCGGGCGATGGGCGTGGCCGCGGATGTCACGCACCGGCCGGACGTCGAACGCTGCTGCGCCGCCGTTGCCCGGGCGTGGGGCGGCATCGACGTCCTCGTGAACAGCGCCGGTCTCCATCGCGGCGGAAAGGTCGGCAGGGTTTCGGATGAAGACTGGGACGCCTGCATCGCCACCAACATGACGGGGCCGCTCAATCTCGTCCGTGCCGCCTTGCCGCACATGGGCGAAGGCGGCGCGATCGTGAATGTCGGCGCCGTCGTCGGCTTTCGCGGCTTTGCCGGGGACAGCTGCTACGGCGCCTCGAAGGCGGGTCTTTCCGGCCTGACCAACGTTCTTGCGGTGGAGCTGGCGCGCCAACGCATCCGGGTGAACCTGGTGGTTCCGGGCTTCGTCATGACCGAGATGACCAGCGGCATCAGCGAAAAGGCGCGCGAGGCGATCGTCGCGAAGGTTCCGCTGGGACGCATGGGCGAGGCGGACGAGATCGCCGAGGTCTGCTTCTGGGTCGCCGGTTCGACCTATATGACCGGCTCGACGGTGTTCACCGACGGAGG
>JAGREL010000220.1 GCA_020446575.1 Novosphingobium sp.
CCCCAGGCGCGCACGCCGTTGGCAAGAACCGGCATCGCGACGCAAACCGCGAGGAATATGGCGCGGCGCCGCCAGCTGACGAAGCAGAGATTGGCAACCAGTATGCCGAAGGCGATCATCGCCACCAGAAACCTCACGCCGGAGCAGGCTTCCGCGACTTCGAACAGAGCGAATGGAGTGGAGATGAACACACCGTCGATCTTCGCCGGTATCCCGCTCCAGTCCACCAGCGCCGTTGCGATATCGGCAGTGACCATCTGCAAGGCCGGGACCAGCTCGTCGCCAAACGGGACAAGCAGGAACATGTACCCGAGCGGGAAGATCAACCCCGTGCTGACGCGAGGACCGAGCAATGTAACCGCCGAAGCAACGACCAAGCCCACCGCGCCGGTCTGACTGGCTATGGACAGCCCTGAAATGGCACCCAGAAGCCAGGCCAGAGCTGCGCCTGTCGCCAACAGCAACCCGGGCCACCATATCGCCGGCGTTATGCGCAGGAGCTGGTCCGCGCGCTGCCAGACGAGCCAGACGATGATCACGGGAACGAGCAGGATGTGATTGTAGGTCGAGCTGCCCCACCATTGCGCCGCCATGTCGCTCCAGTCGGAACGGAACAGGACAATCAGCGCCGTCCAGACCAGGGCAAGCCGGATCACGGCCGAACGCCATGCCGGAGACAAGGGCTGCACGAAATTCAGCCCGGCACGCGAACCGAAAAGCGCGTTACGCGGCATCGTGCATTACCCGACTCCGCCAGCCGACGAGTTCGGGCAAGACCGACAGCGCCGATTGCCAGCTCACATGTTCCGTAACGAAGCGACGCGCGGCCTGCCCCATTATCCGCGCGCGGCGATGATCGGTCAGCAGCCTCACCGCCGCGACGGCCAGCTCATCGTCGCTATCGGCAATGCGAAAATGCCGGCCGTCCTTGGCGGCAATGCCGGAGGCGGCCCCACTGGTCAGGACGACGGGCAAGGCCATCGACATCGCCTCCAGCACCTTGTTCTGGACGCCGCGGGCGATATCGAGCGGGATCAGGGCGAGATCGGCCGCTTTCAGCGAGGGGCGAATGTCGTTAACCCGCCCCCAGACGTATATTCCGTCCTTGCCATGGCGATTGAGCAATTCCTCTCCCGGATTGCGGCCGACGACGTGAAACGTCGCGTCGGGCAAATGCTTGTGTATCAGCGGAAGGATGCGGTCCATGACGCGAAATGCGGCATCCACATTGGGGACATAGTCCATCTGTCCGGTGAAGATGATGCGCGGCGAGGGACAATCCAGCAGGTTCGTGCCTGGCCCTACGAGCACGGGATCGAAGGTGAAACTGTCGATGCCGTTGGGGAGCACACGCACATCGATCGTATCGCGTATCGCCTCGGGCAGGCGGGAGCGGAACAGCCTTGCTTCCGGCTCGGCAATGAACAGGCTGACATCGGCACGCATTGCCAGCCTGGTTTCCTCCTCGCTGAGCAGCTTGCCCTCTCGTTCGTTGACCCAGTGGCTGATGCCGCCGCCCTTGGCGGCATAGGCCTCGAACTTGGCCGAATCGACATCGACGAAATCGGCGATGACACGCCCGCCAAAGCTATCGGGGACATATTGACCCATCTGGCCGGAAAAGACGTAGATCGCCGAAATCCGGCGGCCGGCAAGCACCTGCTCGACATAGGCGGCGATGGACCGGTCGCGAAATGCCGACAGGCTGACCGGTTGACCGGCGGCCAGCGCCTGAACACCGGCGAGAACCAACGGCTTGGAGCGGCGCACCAGCTTGTAGCTGCTTGCCAGCGCAGCCAGTTCGGCTTCCTCGGCCATGTCGAAATCATCGTCGGCGAAAGTGGCGACATGCACCTGGGCGATCCGCGCCAGCCGCTTGAGGATATGATGCGAGCGAATCTTGTCGCCCCGGTCAGGCGGAAACGGAACGCGATGACAGAGGAAAAGGATTTCCTGCATCAGCCAAGCCCTCGCGAAATCATCGGGCCCAGCCGGTTGGCCAGCGCCAGCGGCAAGCGGCGCCAGATCGCGATTTTCAGGGAATGCTTCGCGCTGGTGGGGTCGGTGTCGCGCTGCTCGGCACCCGGCGCGGTCCAGCTTGCATAGGTAAGCGGTTCGGGTTCGAAGCCCCAGTTACGCTTGAAGTTGTAGGCGCCGCTACCGGTCTTCGAGCGGCCGAAATCGAAGCGCGCGCACCCCCGGCGACGGGCGTGGAGCATCAATTCGTAATACATCCGGTCATTGGCGCGCAGCGGCCGGGCAAGGCCGGTACCGCCACCCCAATAGGGCATCACCGCGCCCCGGTGATACAGCGAAAGGACGCTGGCAACCGGTGTTCCCTGATGGCGAACGGTAAGGATGTCCGCTTCGTCGCCGAAGGAATCCAGCGTGGCATCGAATAGCGAACGCGGAAACACCGGCGTGCCCAGATTGCGCACGCTTTCAGCGTAGACGGCATAGTGCGCTGCCCGGTCGCGTTCGGCAGCTCCGATCTCGACGTCCAGGTCCTTGGCAAGGCTCTTGCGCACTTCCGCGCGCTGCTTGCGGGGGATGGCCTGAAGCTGAGCCTCGTCGTCTCCGGCCAGATCGGCAATGAAACCACAATGGGAATCCGAGCGCTGCATCCAGCCTGGCCGGCCCCGGGGCAGCGCTCCTCCCCGCAGCTCGATCGCGGGACACGAGTGACGCAGCGCAAGTTCCTCAGCAGCCGCGAATATCGGATCACACTCGGCACCGTCGCCGACGAGAAGACCGCCACCGACTGCAAAACCGGTCGACGCCAGCGAACGCCCGAAAACCGGCGAATGAACCTCGCTGAACGGCAGGTAACCGACGATCTCCTGATTGCGCTCGGCAATCAGGACGATGGCATCGTTGCCCGTCCCGCGCGCGACAGCTTCGAGCCAGGCGGGCCGGTGGAATGGCGTTGCACCGGGATGATCGGCCAGAAAAGCCTCGATCCGAGCGCGCTCGTCGCGATCGAAGAGCGTGGCCTGACGCAGGACCTGCCTGGCAATGAGGAACGGCGCGTTCATGCGGCAAGCGGCACGGCCCTGGCCGCCTCCCGCACTGCCAGCTCATCCATTCTTCCCCATTGGAATTCCCCGATCAGCTGGCGCAGCTTGCCGGCCATCCCTTCCAGATTGGTGTAGTGGCGCAATTTCGACTTGATCGGCGCATTGGCTACGCGCGGCTGCTGCGGATCGATTTCCCAGGGATGGAAATAGAATACCGCGGGCCGCCCTTCGCGGCGGTTGACCTGGCGGATCGCCCAGCGCGAGAAG
>JAGREL010000221.1:0-887 GCA_020446575.1 Novosphingobium sp.
CGACTTCGGGCATTTTCGGCGCGCCAACTTCCTTGACGGTCACCTCGAACTCGACCTTCTGCCCTGCCAGATTGGCTGCGTGGTAGTCGTCCGGAAAGGTCATTTCGAAGGTCTTCGATTCGCCGGCCTTGAGGCCGAGTGCGGCGTCTTCAAAATCCTTGAGCATGCTGCCGGCGCCGATCACGAACGGAAAATCGCTGGCCTGACCGCCTTCGAACACTTCGCCATCCTTGCGGCCGGTGAAGTCGATGACCACCCGGTCGTCAGTCGCGGCAGCGCGCTCCTGCGGTTCATACGTGGTGCGCTGCTTGCGCAACACATCGATGGTCTTGTCGACCTCGGCTTCGCCAAGCTCGATCGACGGGCGCTCGATCGCGCTTTCGCTCAGATCGCCGACCGTGATTTCGGGGTACACCTCGAAGACCGCGGTGAACTCCAGCGCACCGTCAGCGGCGTCGGCTTTCGGTTCGATACGCGGCTGGCCGGCAACGCGAAGCTTCTGCTCGTCAATCTTCTGCCCAAAGGCCTGCTCAAGCGCCGCGCCGATGGCTTCGGAGCGCGCCTGGCCACCGTAATTCTTCTCAACCATTTTGAGCGGCACTTTCCCCGGACGGAAACCCGGCATTTTCACAGTGCGCGCCATGTGCTTGAGGCGGGCCTGGACTTCCTGCTCGACAGAGTCCCTGGAGATGGCGAAGTCGATACGGCGCTCGAGTGCGTTAGTAGATTCCTGGTTGGCTTGCGTTTGCATGAAAATTCCCGACGATTGATCTGGCGCCGTTGCGCGCCAAACGGCTGGCGGCACGACATTGGATGTAGACAAACGAGAATCTTATCACAGCGCAACCATTGCTCTGACGATCGCTTTTTTTACCGCGAGGCCACCG
>JAGREL010000221.1:990-1276 GCA_020446575.1 Novosphingobium sp.
GCTACGCCGATAAAATAAAGCTGTCTGCATGGATGCCGTAGAACCTCACAACGGCATAATTACCCCAGTCCGTCGGCACACCTCCGCGAGAGCGGACTTCCGCAGGAGACGAGAGATGAGCATATTCAACGCCTATCAAGCCCGTTTCGAAGCGACATGCGAGGAAGAAATGTCGCTTCAGGAATATCTGGACCTGTGCCGATCCGAGCCCGGCGCTTACGCGACCGCAGCAGAGCGAATGCTCGAATCCATCGGGGAGCCGGAACTGGTGGACACGCGCGACGAT
>JAGREL010000221.1:1340-1680 GCA_020446575.1 Novosphingobium sp.
GGCATGGAAGAGGCGATCGAGAACATCGTCTCCTACTTCCGCCATGCCGCACAGGGGCTGGAGGAAAAGAAGCAGATTCTGTATCTGCTCGGGCCGGTTGGCGGCGGCAAGTCATCGCTGGCCGAAAAGCTCAAATCGCTGATCCAGCACGTCCCCTTCTACGCAATCAAGGATTCCCCGGTCAACGAGTCACCGCTGGGCCTGTTCAATCCGGACGAAGACGGCACGCTGCTGGAGGACGACTTTGGCATTCCGCGGCGCTACCTCAACATCATCATGAGCCCGTGGGCGGTCAAGCGCCTGCACGAGTACGGCGGCGACATCACCCGCTTCCGGGTGG
>JAGREL010000222.1:0-764 GCA_020446575.1 Novosphingobium sp.
TCGCAGGCCCCGCAGCTCGAGGCATAGAAATAGAACACGCCGTAGCGCTGCGAGAGCCGGGACATGGCAAGATCGCGGTCGGTCTTGCGCTGATCGATCCATGCCCGCTTACCCAGGGTCGAGACCGGGCGCTGGAGCGTGTAGTCGAGGCCCGGATCCTGCCAGAGCGCGCGCTGCCAGACATCGGCGAATAGCGAGGATCGGTCGAGTTGTTCGCGCTGGAAGCGCACGTAAGCGGTCACATTTTCCGGGGTGGGCTCGAGAATCGCGCGCGCCTTCAGTTCCTCAAGCGCAGTGGAGATCGCCGCCAGGCGCTCGCGTGCCGGGACCTGCGCGGCAGCCTCGGGGCTACCGGGCTCGGGCCGTGGGTCTTCGCAATAGAACCATGTGCCAAGCTTGCGCTCCTTGCAGTAGAAGCTGTCCTCGGCCTGCTCGACCTCGATGCCGTCGCCGCTGGCCGCGCGTGCGCCACCTGGTGCGAGGAGATTGAGAGCGAGGCTCGCGGCAAAGCCGGCGGCGATGGGGATGGCCTTGGCGTGGATCACGATCGGTTCCTGACCTTCTGGGGGCTCATGGCTGGTGGCTTTCGTAATAGGCTTCGATCCGGCGCTGGATTTCGACGAGCGTGGCGGCCTCATCGGGAAGCTTCGCGGCCTCGACGAATTCGGCATAGACTTCGGAAAAATCCATGACCGAGAGGTCGAGCCGCTGGAACTCGAACACAGTAAAGCCTTCGCAAGTCTCGGTCTTGGGTTTGCCCCAGG
>JAGREL010000222.1:832-1859 GCA_020446575.1 Novosphingobium sp.
AAGCAGCAGTAGACCTCTTTCCTGGTCTTGCAGATGCCGAGGAAACTCGAGGAGCAATAGGTCCCGACCTTGTGGCACAGGCCTGCATCGTCCTTCTGGTCGAGCAGGACTTCGGACGGGCTGCACAGGAGCGGCGTGAGGAGGGGTACGCCGCGTCCCGAGCAGCAGTTCGAAAGCCCGAAGAGCTTGTGCGAACAGGTCTCGCGCGTGCCGCGAAACAGCGTCAGCGTCGCCTCGTCGAATTCGGCATTGGCCTGGCCGAGCGCATTCAAGGCCACAACCGCGTCCTTGAACTCGTCAGATGCCTCGCGCTCGATCGTCTCGCACTCGCCATTGATACAATAGACATCGCCGCCGCAGATGTACTGCGCGGGCTCGGGAGTGCTTCCGGGAATCGGGCAGGAATAGACCCGCTCGGTCACGCCGCACGATCCGTTCGCAGCGGGCGGATCGTCGAGGCAGGTTTCGCGCGCGAGCGAGCACGAGGCATTGGCCTCGAGGCTGGCGCAGTCGTTGCCGCCCCCGACAATTCGTTGGCACAGATATGAGCGGCTCTTCTGCCAGCAGGGGCGCGTGACAGGCACGCCCGCTACCGTGCGGGTCTCGTTGGGCGCGGTGCAGATTTCGTTCTGGAGCGTGCAGGCGACCGGATCGTCGGGACAGCCCGAAGTGCTCCAGCTTTCGGTGAACCACTTCGAGACCGAGACTTCCGGCGTAAACCCAGCGAGCGTTGTGCTGCACGACCAGACTTCCTCGGGCGCGGCGGGCTCGATGCAGGTCAGATATCCGCCGCTCAACGGATCGCCGACAAAATCCCAGGTCTTGCAGAGACTCCGCTCGGTAAGCCCTGCACTGCTTGGCGTGGTGCGGGTGCAGGCAGGCTCCGAGCCAATCGACCCGCATTGCTGGAGCCCGGTTACATAGTCGAGCGGAAAGCCGGTGACCGGATCATAGGTGAGTGCGGCGCTCAGCCCGTCACTGTTGCAGCGGTAGATATTGCTCACGACTTCGAAGGCGCCGGGCGGCG
>JAGREL010000223.1 GCA_020446575.1 Novosphingobium sp.
GTCATCCCGGCGAAAGCCGGGATCTGGTGCCACCCGGCGAGCGATCCCGGCTTTCGCCGGGATGACGACTAACTTAGCGGCACCCACTCCTCGCCCTCAGGCAGCGGGGCGAAGATGCTGTCGAGCAATTCCTCGCTCACCCCTTCGGGCGTCGCCGGGTTCCATTTGGGGTCATTGGTCTTGTCCACGATCAGCGCGCGCACGCCTTCGGCAAAGTCGTGACGGGTGAGCACGCGGCTGGCGATGCGGTATTCCATCACCATGTTGTCGGCGAAATCGTCCAGCCCGGCGCTTTCGGAGAGCTGGCGCAGCGCAACCTTGCACGTCTGCGGGCTCTTGCTGCGCAGCGCGGCAAGTTCCTTGACCGCCCAATCGCTTTCATCGGCGTCGAGCGAGGCCAGGATGTCTTCGAAGCGATCGGACGCGAAATGCTTGGCAATCGCACCGGCATTGGCCTCGATACGCGCCTCGGGCGGCGTCACGGCCAGAGCCCCGAGCGCGCCGCCGATATCGTGCCCGGCAGCGATCCGTTCCTTGGCTTCCTCAAGCTTGTCGACAGGCAGATAGTGCGTCGCCAGCCCGACCCACAGGCATTCCGCCCCGTCGAGCCTCGCGCCGGTAAGTGCCAGGAACTGGCCCAGGCGGCCGCCCAGGCGCGAGAGGTACCAGCCGCCGCCGACATCGGGGAACAGGCCGATTCCGGTTTCCGGCATGGCGTAGCGCGTATGCTCCGTGGCGACGCGATATCTGGCCGGCTGGGAAATGCCGACGCCGCCGCCCATGGTAATACCGTCCATGAAGGCCACGACCGGCTTCGGATAAGTGAAAAGCTGGTGATTGAGCTGATATTCGTCGTGGAAGAACTTGCGCCCCGAGACTCCACCGTCGTTGAGCGCCGAATTCCTCAGGAAGGCAATATCGCCGCCCGAACAGAAGCCCCTGCCCTCGCTGTGATCGATCACGATCACCTTGACCTCGGGATCGTCGCGCCATTGCTCCAGCGCCTCGCTCATCGCGTGGCACATGTCGAGCGTGAGCGCGTGTAGCGCCTTGGGGCGGTTCAGTGTCAGAAATCCCGCCACGCCATCGCGGCGGACAATCAATTCATCCGTGGTCACCTGAGCAAATCCCGTCCGACGATCATGCGCATAACCTCATTGGTGCCCTCTAGGATGCGGTGAACCCTGAGGTCACGCCAGAAGCGCTCGATCGGATAATCCATGAGATAGCCGTAGCCGCCGAACATCTGCAGCGCCTTGTCGACGATCTCGCTGCCGCTGTCGCTGGCCAGCTTCTTGGCCATGGCGGCAAAGCGCGTCTTGTCGGGCGCCCCAGCGGTCACCTTGGCGGCTGCCAGGTACAGCAGAGCGCGGGCTGCTTCCAGATCGGTGGCCATGTCGGCCAGGGTGAACTGGGTATTCTGGAAATCGGCGATCGCCTTACCGAATTGAGAGCGGTCCTTCACGTACTGGATCGCCTCGTCGAGGCAGCGCTGGGCACCGCCAAGCGAGCAGGCGCCGATGTTGAGGCGGCCGCCATCGAGCCCGGCCATGGCGAACTTGAAGCCGTCGCCTTCCTCGCCGACGCGGTTCTCGACCGGCACGC
Organism: Novosphingobium sp.; assembly: GCA_020446575.1. Lineage (GTDB taxonomy): Bacteria > Pseudomonadota > Alphaproteobacteria > Sphingomonadales > Sphingomonadaceae > Novosphingobium. Next base: position 1,606 of record JAGREL010000223.1, read on the forward strand.
GGACATTGTCGAAGATCACCTGCGCGGTGGGCGAGGCATTCCAGCCGAGCTTGCGTTCCGGTGCGCCGAAGCTGACGCCTTCCCATCCCTTTTCGATCACCAGGCAGGAAACGCCTTTCGGACCGTCCTGGCCGGTGCGGACCATGACAGTGTAATAGTCGTTGACGCCGCCACCGGTTGTGAACTGCTTGGTGCCGTTGACCACGTAATTGTCGCCTTCGAGCTTCGCGACGGTCCTGAGCGCGGCCGCGTCCGAGCCGGAGCTTGGCTCGGTGAGGCAGTAGCTACCAAGCTTCTCCATGGTGACGAGGCCGGGCAGGTAACGCTGCTTGAGCTGGTCGTCGCCGAACTTGTCGATCACCCAGCTCGCCATGTTGTGTACGGAGATGAAGGCAGCGGTCGCCGGACAGCCATAGGACAGCGCCTCGAAGATCAGGGCCGATTCGAGCCTGCCCAGCCCGATTCCGCCCATCTCTTCCGAGATGTAGATCGAACCGAAGCCGAGTTCGCCCGCGGCGGTCACCACATCGCGCGGGAAGCTGTGTTCTTCATCCCATTTGGCGGCGTTGGGCGTGATGTTGTCGGCAGTGAACCGGCGTGCCATTTCCTGGATGGCGAGCTGATCCTCGGTAAGCTGAAACTGTTCGGTCATGGGCTCCGCTCAATAGAATTTAATCGCTCGATTAAATCGCCTTAACAGCGATTCGCCCGTTGCGAAAGCCCCACTTCCGCGCGCCTCTTGCCTGACACGGAAAAGACACACGCGAAGGTCCGGGTTAGCCCACTAAATCCATGATATCCTTACCGAAAAGCTCCTCGTCGCTCGGGATGACCTTGGTCTTGGCGAGCGGCTTGGACACCCAGGTGACGTTCACCAGGTCCTGCCAGGTGATGTTGTTGTTGGTTGCATTGCCGCCCCAGCTGCCGCAGCCGAGCGAGAAGGTCTGGCGCATGCCGTTCCACAGATTGCCCGAGTTGGAAGCCGCCTGCGGCTGGTTGACCATAACCCGCGAGGTCTTGGTCGCCATGGCGAGCTTCATGATGTTCTCGTCGCTGCTCGAATAGATGCCGCAGCTGTGGCCCTGGCCCTGATAGGCCTGAATCGCATTGGTCAGCGCGATGGCGTCGTCGAGATCCTTCGCACGATACAGCGCCATGGTGACTGTCATCTTCTCGCCGGAGAACGGATGGTCCGGCCCGGTGCCGGTCTCAGGCACGATGAAGAAGATCTTGCCTTCGGGAATGCCGAAGCCTGCCATGCCGGCGATCTTATCGGCATCCTTGGCGACGACATTGGCGTTGATATGCCCGTCGACCCAGATGACGTTCTCGAGCTTCTTCTTCTCGTCGTCGTTGACGATGTAGCCGCCCTGATGGACCAGCTTCTCGAGCATCTCGTCATAGATCGCATCGAGCAGGATAACGCTGTTGTCCGACGAACAGGACGCGGCGAGGTCGAGCGTCTTGGAAATCCGGATCTTTTCCGCCGCATCGTCGAGATCGGCGGTATCGTCCACGGTGATAACGGCATTGCCGACCCCGACGCCGAGCGCCGGCGTGCCGGAGGAATAGGCGGCCTTGACCATCGGCCCGCCGCCGGTCGCCAGCACGCGGTCGCACTGCTTCATGACCTCGTTGGTCTTCTCGACCGAAGGCGTCTCGATGGGAATGACCAGATCCGCCGGCGCGCCCATCTTCTCGAGGGCCGCACGCATCAGGTCGCAGATGATCTTGTTGGTGATCTTCGCGCGGGGATGCGGACAGATGATGATCGAGTTGCGGCCCTTCACCGCCGAGATCGCCTTGATCACCGGCGTCGCCTCGGGATTGGTCGA
>JAGREL010000224.1 GCA_020446575.1 Novosphingobium sp.
GTTTCCGGGCAGGTGCAGTATCGCGGCCTGTTCAGCGAGAGGCTGGCAATCCGCGTCGGGGGGCAGAGCTTCCAGTCCGGCGGACCCAACGCCATGGATCCGCCACTGCATTATGCTCCGACCATCCTTCTCGACAGCATTTCCGTCAGCCGGGGTGCCGCTCCGGTAAGTCAGGGACCGGGCCTCGGAGCCATGGTCGATGCTCGTTTGAAAAGCGTGGATTTCGGTTCCGGCGATACGCTCGCACCAGCGGTGGACGTCGCGGCCAGTTACCGCTCGGTCGACGAAGGCATTGCCGTTGGCGGTGTCGCCGGGGTTGCAAGCGACAGTTACCGGTTCAACGCCATCGCCTCCTGGGAAGAAGGCGATGACTACCGCATTCCGGACGGTCACGTGGCTGACACGTCATACAGCCGTCTGACCTACGGGCTGTCGGGCGGAATACGTCGCGGCGACAACACGCTCACGCTCGACCTGCGCCGGCAGGAGACCGGCGACAGCGGCAATCCGCCGTTCCCGATGGATATCGAATTCTTCGATACGGATTTCGCCCGGCTCGGCTTCGACGGAACGATCGCGGGCCGTCCGTTGTCGCTGGTGCTCAGCTACACGGGGGTGAAGCACGGCATGAACAACTACGGCCGCCGGCCGCCGCCGGCGAGTCCCATGCAGTTTCGGCGCACGCTGGCCGATGCGGATACGCTCAATGCATCCGCCAGAATCGGCTTGGGGCCGCTTTCCCTGGGTGTGGACGGTGGTTTCGTCGATCGCTCGGCAACGATCACTAATCCGAACAATGCCGCCTTTTTCATCAACTCGCTCGACCGGGTGAAGGAAAGCCGGCTCGGCGGCTTTGCTGAGCTGTCGGGGCAGCTGGGCAGCTGGAAGGGTGACCTTGGCGTGCGGGTGGACCGCCATCATGCAAAGATGGCCGATCCGCTCACGGGCACGGGCGTGCCCGCTATGGTGCAGATGCTGGCGGCGGCCACAGCGGCAAACAACCGCGCGCGCGATAATACCACGGTCGATGCGGTGGCCCGCGTGTGGCGTGAGGAGGGACTGGTCCGCCCCCGTCTGACGCTCTCGCGCAAGACCCGCGTGCCCAACGCCGTCGAGCGGTTCAGCTGGTTGCCGACCGGAGCGAGTGGTGGCCTTGCCGACGGCAACATCTATGTCGGTGACCAGGCGCTGAAGCCGGAAGTCGCCTGGGCGGCGGAAGCCGGCGTCGATCTCGTGGGCAAGACGGTGACGTTCCGTCCGTCCCTCTTCTATCGCCGGATCGACAACTACATCCAGGGAACGCCGGTGCCGGCGAGCATGACCGTCCAGATCATGATCGCCACGATGAACGGGGATTCGACGCCGCTGATATTCTCCAATGTCGATGCCGAACTCTTCGGTTTCGACGGGGATCTGTCATGGCAGCTGCTGCCCGCACTGCGCTTCGATGCGACGGTGAGTTACATCAGGGGCGAGCGCCGCGACCTTGCTGACGATCTCTATCGCATCGCTCCGCTCAACGGCAGGTCGAGCCTGACCTATGGCACCGGAAACTGGTCGGTGACCGGCGAGCTTGTTGCCGCTGCAAGCCAGCGCAAGGTTTCGGCGACCAATGGCGAACAGTCCAGTTCAGGCTGGGTCGTCGCCAATCTCTGGTTCGACTGGCGCCTGTCCCAGGTGCTGCGGGTCTCGGGCGGCGTCGAGAACCTGTTCGACCGTCGTTATGCGGATCACCTGAGCGGCATCAACCGTGTGAGCAATTCCGACGTTGCCGTCGGCGAGCACCTGCCGGGTGTCGGCCGGGGAGGCTTTCTGCGGTTGAGTGTCGCCTACTAGAGCCGACATGGCCCCCGACACCTCGTGTTGAACGAGGGGTTGGGGGCCTCAAGCCGGTTCTAGGCCGGGTCGAACTCGATATGCAGGTCCGCCAGGCTGCGGAACGTGTAGGTTGGCTCGAAACGGTAGGTCCGGTTTCCCGGCGGGCCGTGGTGCTCTTCGGAAATGCGGATGTCGGACGTCCGGGCCAGGATGCGCTCAAGCGCAACGCGGGCTTCCATCCGTCCGAGCGGTGCGCCGAGGCAGCCGTGCACGCCCTTGCTGAAACCCAGGTGGTCACGGTTTCCGGGCCGGTCGATGTCGAATTCCTGCGGGTTCGGGAAATGGCTGGGATCGTTGTTGGCGGCCGACAGGGCCACGTTGACGACTGTGCCTGCCGGAACCTCGACGCCGCCGATTTCCGTCGTCTTCAGAGCCAGCCGGTAGGCGCATTTGACCGGTGTGTCGTAGCGCAGCACTTCCTCGATCAGGTCGGGAATGCGTCCCGGATCGTCGCGCATGCGCTGCTGCAGCTGTTTGTCGTCGCCCAACTGGAGGATGGCTCTTGCGATCAGCCGGGACGTCGTGTCCTGCCCGGCGCCGTAGAGGAACCGGGCCAGTCGTGCCAGCAGGTCGGGATCGGGGGTGGAGCCGTCCTTGTAGCGCAGCTGCGTCAGTTCCGTGAGCAGGTCGTCGCGCGGATTTTCCAGCCGCTCGGCGATATACTGGTCAAAACGATCCTTCAGGAAGATCAGGGGATCGGTGCCGACCTTGTGCGCCGCGTCGCCGTCGAGCTGGCTGGGCACGGGGCCGATCAGTTCCAGGAGTTCGGCGCGATGCTCCTCGGGAATGCCCAGGATGTCGCAAATCGCATAAGTCGTCGTGGCATGGGCATAGTCGGGGACGACGTTGATCCTGCCCTTGTCGATGAAGCCGTCGATCAGCCGGTCGGCCAGCCCGTAAAGATAGTCCTCGTTGGCCTTGAGCCGCTTGTAAGTCAGCAGCTGGGTGAGCAGGGTTCTGGCATCGGCATGCTTCTGGCCGTCGAAGCAGACGATATGCGCCGACCAGGCAAACTTGTCGCGATGCGCCTCGACCTGTTCGGTGATGTCGTCCCCTTCCGGCTCGAAGGGCAGCGGCAGTTTCGGGCCGACCACCGAGGTCAGCGAGGAATAGGTGCCGCCCTTGGTGGTGAGGACCTCCATCGCCTCGTCGTAGCCGGTCACCATCAGCGAGTTGTAGCTGGGCTCCCTGGCGACCGGGCATTTCGACCGCATCGCGTCGAAATAGCTCCTGGGATCGTCGATTACTGCCGGATCGGAATAGAAATCCTGCAGGACGGTCTTTGTTTCGGCTTCGGTTGCAGACACAGCTCTCACTCCCGCTCGGCGTTCGTCAGTCTGTTAGCAGGAGCGTTTCTTGTCAAGCGCGGTGGCTTCAGAGCCATTTCCATTTGACGAACAGCGCCACCTGCATCGCGAAGATCGCCACGCACAGCCCGACCACGATCCAGAAGGCATCGGGATCTTCCATGCCCGGCATGCCGCCGA
>JAGREL010000023.1 GCA_020446575.1 Novosphingobium sp.
AACAGCAGCACCAGCATGCTGGTCAGCCGCCCGTCCCACACCCACCATGTCCCCCAGGCCGGGCGCCCCCAGAGCGAACCGGTGACAAGACAAATGGCGGTGTAGAGCGCGCCGGGCACCGCAGCGGCACGCGCGGCGATCCCGGCCAGCGGATGGCGCCAGACCAGCTCGATAAAACTCGCCACGGCGATCGCCGTCCAGCCACCCATGCCGAGCCAGGCGGCCGGCACATGGACATACATGATGCGCACCGTTTCGCCCTGCAGCCCCTCCGCGGGAGCAACAAGCAGGCCCCACGCCAGCGCCGCCGTCGTTACGCCCGCGCCACCGGCCAGCAACGGCACCGTCAGCCAGCGCGCCAGGCGCAAGAATCGGGCAGGATTGGCGAAACCGTGCATGATCGGCGCGTTTGGCAGGTGAACCGAAGCGGGGCAAGGATAACCGGACGCCCCGCCCTTCAGGAACCCGCGATCGCAGCGATCGACTACCGGCCAATCAGCCGTTGCGCCATTGCGTCGGCCACCTGGTCGGGCGAACGGCCGCTGGATTCCGCTTCCTGCCAGATGGCCGTGAGGCGCTCGGGAATTTCGGCGAGCTTGGCGTGGACCTGCTCTATGCCGCAATGATCGCCGGTCTGCCGCGCGAGATATTCGAGCGTCACGGCAATGATGCCGCCGCCGTTGATCACATAGTCGGGCGCGTAGAGGATGCCCCGCGCTGCCAGGGCCGGTCCGTGCTCTTCGCGCGCAAGCTGATTGTTCGCTCCGCCCGCGACAATCGGTGCTGCCAGGCGGGCAATCCCCTCGTCGTCGAGAATCGCACCCAGCGCATTGGGGCTGAAGACATCGCATGCGACATCCATGATCGCATCGGCGGGAGCGCTGGCGGCACCTAGCTCCTTTGCCAACGCATCCGCCCGCGCCCGGTCGATATCGGCCAGTGTCAGCCTCGCTCCGTCCCGCGCCAGCAGGCGCGCAGTCCCGCCGCCGACGCTGCCCGTGCCCTGGATCGCGACATGCACGCCATCAAGGCTTTCGCGGCCAAGCTTGCAGGAAACCGCTGCCTTGATCCCAAGATAGACCCCCATGGCGGTGAACGGCCCCGGATCGCCCCCCGCGGCCCCGGAATGTTTGGAAGGCAGGCCAGTGACATAGGCGGTGCGCTGCGCAATCGCCACCATGTCCGCTTCGCTCATGCCGACGTCTTCGGCGGTGATGTAGCGCCCGCCCAGCGCATCGACGGCATCGCCGAATACCGCGAGCATATCCGGCGACTTGGCCCGGTCGGGACCGGCCAGGATCACCGCCTTGCCACCCCCCATCGGCAGGCCCGCCATTGCATTCTTGTAGCTCATGCCACGCGAGAGGCGCAGCGCGTCGCGCATGGCCATGGCGGGATCGGGATAATGCCAAAAGCGTGTTCCGCCCGCGCCGGGCCCGAGATGGCTCGAATGGATTGCGAAAATCGCGGTCAGGCCGCTCTTGCGGTCATGAACCAGCTCAACAAGCTCGTGATCGTCGAAATCGGGCTCGGTCCAGAAAGCCTTCACCTACCGCTCCAGCCGGAAATCGAAAATGGGGCGACCGACGGGGCTCGAACCCGTGACCTCCGGTACCACAAACCGGCGCTCTAACCAGCTGAGCTACGATCGCCATGCTCGGCGCGCATGCCAGGACGCGCGCTGTAAGGGAACGCCGCGCCCGTCCGCAAGCGGGAATTGACGCGGGAGCGCGCTCTCGCACAGGCCGCACGGAATGCAAAGCAAAAACTTCGCGGGCTTTGCGCCAGTGCAATTTTATTTGTCACATGTCTGTCCTATGGCGCCAGCATGGCTGTCCCCGGCGAATCTTCGGCACAGCACCTGCTGTCCCAAAAGGGCATGCAGCGCGTGCCATCGCCCAAACTCGAACTGTTCATCCTGCGCAATTTCCTCTCCGAAGCGGAATGCGATGCGCTGATCGAACGGATCGAAGCCAAACGCCGGCCCTCCACACTCGCCAATTTCAATGGCGACGAAACATTTCGAACCAGCGAAACCTGCGATCTCGACCATGCCGATCCGATCGTCGTGGCGCTCGACGCGAAACTCGCGGAAGTCTCCGGCATCGCGCCGGTCCATGGCGAAACCATCCAGGGACAGCGCTATGAGGTGGGCCAGGAATTCAAGGCTCACACGGACTGCTTCGAGCCAAACGGCGAGGATTGGGAGAAATACTGCTCGGTTGCGGGTCAGCGCACATGGACCTTCATGATCTATCTGAACGACGTGCCCGCCGGCGGGGCGACGCGCTTCAAGGAGATCGACAAGATCGTCCGGCCCGAGCGCGGCAAGTTGCTCGCGTGGAACAACCTCAATCCGGACGGCACGCCGAACATGGCGACGATGCATCACGCGATGAAAGTGCGCAAAGGCCTGAAATATGTGGTTACGCGCTGGTACCGGGAAAAACCCTGGCACTAGGTCCGGCGTTAATTTTCCGAATCGCAGCGCCATGCAACAGGAGCGACGGGTCTCCCCGCCGCTCCCGTCGCTCACAGGAATGAGTGGGCCTTGTCAGTTGGCCATATACGATGATGTGGAGTTGAATGTGGTGTTGAGCTGATTGCCGATGCCCTGCATGGCCGTGACCGCGGCAATGGCGATCAGCCCGCAGAGCAAGGCATATTCGATTGCAGTCGCACCTGTCTGATCGCGACTGAGCCTGTGTATGAATCTCATTCGAGTCTCCTGATATTGCGGTCTTCCACAATTTGCCCGGACGCCGTACCCCTACATGCGTCAGGCAATCCCCCGCTTGCACAGGGGATCGGACAATTCTGGCTTCCGCGCGATAACCGCGAATGAAAGCGGCAAGTGAACAGGATTGCTTAACGGCCGCGAACCATATCGCCGCCCCAGGCCGAATGTGACCCCTGTTGCAGTCAATCCCAGGAAAGCGGCTTGGCCACTTGCTCCAGCGGTTTGCGCTCGCTGTCGATGCCGATCAAACGCGCCAATATCGCCGCCACAGCCATCAACCCGGAGCCGATCATGTAGCCGAGCAGCACCTGATCGCGCGATCCGCTCTCGATCAGTATCCCGAACAGCCAGGGCGCGGCGACACCGCCAATGCCCGTTCCCAGCGCATAGAAGATGGCGATCGCCAAAGCCCGCGTTTCCAGAGGGAAGCTCTCGGCAACCGTGAGATAGGCCGCCGAAGCCGCGGCGGAAGCGAAGAAGAAGGTTACGCTCCAGCAAAGGGTCTGGGTGAAGGCGTCGAGCAGTCCCGAGCGGAATGCCAGCCCGCTCACCATGAGCAGGGCGGCTGAGAGGCCATAGGTCAGCACGATCATCGGCCGTCGTCCCACAGTGTCGAAAAAACGGCCCAGAAGCAGCGGTCCAAGCACGTTTCCGGCTGCAAACGGCAGAATGTACCAGCCGACATCGGCGCTGGGCACAGCGTAGAAGTCGGTGAGCATCATCGCGTAGGTGAAGAAGATCGCATTGTAGAAGAAGGCCTGGGCGATCATCAGCGAAAGTCCGTAAACGGTGCGCCGCGGATAGGTGCGGAACAAGGTTACTGCCACTTCGACCAGCGAGGTCGACCGACGCGGTCGAACGCTCACCGGCCTTTCCGATACCGGCGGGATCTCGTGCCCTTCGGCCGCGATACGCTTCTCCAGTGCAGTGACGATGCTGTCGGCCTCCCCATAGCGGCCATGGATTGCCAGCCAGCGCGGGCTTTCGGGCAGGAAGCGCCGCAACCAGAGGATGACCAAACCGATCAGCGCACCACCGAAGAAGGCAAGGCGCCAGCCGAAATCGGGCGAAAACAGCAACGGATCGAGCAGCACGATCGACAGCGCGCTCGCCATCGCCGCTCCCACCCAGAAGCTGCCGTTGATCGCAAGGTCGGTCCAGCCCCGCCGTCGCGCGGGGATCAACTCCTGGATCGCCGAATTGATCGCGCTGTACTCGCCGCCGATGCCGGCACCGGTCAGGAACCGCATCGCCGCATAGCTCGGCAGGTCCCACGCGAAGGCGGTTGCGGCCGTCGCCAGCAGGTACAGACCCAGCGTCATGCTGAACATGCGCTTGCGGCCGAGCCGGTCGGTAAGCCAACCGAAGAACAGCGCTCCGCCGACCGCGCCGGCAAGATAGGCAGAATTGGCCAGCCCGACATCGGATGCGGAAAGCCCCAGACTGGCATCGTCCCGCAAGGCGCCCGCCACCGACCCGGCAAGGGTGACTTCCAGCCCATCGAGTATCCAGGTGATCCCGAGCGCGACCACCACGAGCCAGTGGAACCGGCTCCACGGCAACCGGTCGAGCCGGGCCGGCAACCGACCGGCAAGTTCGTTCAGGCTTGGCTCCGGACCCAATGGCGCTCCCGTTTGCCGGCATTGCTTCACGATTGACAGGCGAGAGCCATCCTAACCGCCACAGCCAGCCTTGCAATGGAGCCGCCATGTGCCGGCTAGGTGTCGGAAGCGATTACACTCGGAAGTCCAGGCAACCAAAAATTAACGAAATTCCGCAGACTATCGCGCGAAATCGTCAACCCTTTACAAGGCGCTATTTTCGGGAACCCGCCCATGACCACGAAATTAGCCCGCTTGCCTGCCACGTCGAATGAGGCAGGCCCCGAGCGGCGCCAATCCATCAGGCATCCTGCATGGGCCACGGCCAAGCTGCAGTCATCCCATGGTCAACAGACCGAAGCGATACTGGCCGACGTCTCGACACACGGATGCTGCATCAAGACCGAGGTTGACTGGCTGCGGACCGGATCCTTCATTTCGATCGGAATTGAAGACTATCCCACCCTCTCCGCGATCGTGCGCTGGGTGCGCGATGGCTCGGCCGGCATGGAGTTTCTTCGTCCGATCCCGCGGGAGCGCAAGGAATGGCAGGCGCTGCTGGATTCTCCGTTCGGCCCTTGAAAATGGAAAGGGCGGCCTCACCGAGCCGCCCTCACGAAATCATCGACTGACCGGGCGGATCAGCCCTTCTTGAGCGTAAGCCCACCGAAACGCTTGTTGAACTGGGCAACACGGCCGCCTTCGTTGAGCAGGCGCTGGTTGCCGCCGGTCCAGGCCGGATGCGAGGTGGGATCAACTTCGAGCACCAGCGTTTCGCCTTCGCTGCCCCATGTGGAGCGCGTCTCGAAGGTGGTGCCATCGGTCATCTGCACCTTGATCATGTGATAGTCGGGATGCGTATCGGCCTTCATCGAACGAACTTTCTTTGGGCGGCCGGTACCGACCGGCCTGAAGTGGAAAGCGGCGCGCATAGCTTCGCTTTGCCGTTTTGTCCAGCCTTGCGGCAGCCTGCAACGCCGCATTCCGGCGAGAGAGTCAATCGGCAGGCGGATCGGCAACCATCGCCGTAAAGGTCACTTCGCACGTGGGCTTGCCCTCGATCGAGGCCTTGCCCCAGAACTTGCAGACGCGCGAGCGCTTCTGGACGAAGCCGACATTGAGATCGAGCAGCACGCCCGGCTCGACCGGGTTGCGGAACTTGGCCTCGTCGATCGCCATGAAATAGACGAGCTTGCCCGTGCCCGCCAGTTCGAGCGTCTCGATCGCGAGGATCGCCGCCGCCTGCGCCAGCGCCTCGATCTGAAGCACGCCCGGCATGATCGGGCGACCGGGGAAATGGCCCTGGAAGAACTGCTCGTTGAAGCTGACCGCCTTTACCGCGTGGATTTCCTCGCCGATCTCCAGCGAAACGACCCTGTCCACCAGCAGCAGCGGATAGCGATGCGGCAGGGCCGAAAGGATCCTGGCGATGTCATAGGCTGCGGAAGGCGCCGACGCGGCGCCTTTGGTATCCTCGCTCATGGCTCCCCCTTGCCTGTTGTCTTAGCGTCCTTGCGGCTGAGGCCCGGCGGATACGGCATTGCCCTGCTGGGCCTGCTGCTGCGCTGCCTGGGCCGCACGCGCCTCGCGCATCTGCCTCGGCTCCCAGCCCTGCGGCGGCACAAGCTGGGCCGCCGGGATCAGCGTGTTCAGCTCGTTCAGGATGTCCTGATTGAGATTGTAGGCCTGTGCATTCACCGCCAGAACCGCCTGCGGGCTGAGCAGCAGCGAAACCTTCTTCTTGCCCATGGCATTCTTCACTGCCTGGTCGATCTTGTCCTCGATCTGCTCGTTGACATAGGCCTCGGACAGCGCGACCGGCTGCAGTATCTTCTGCAGTTCCTGCTGGCCGGATTCCTGGATCTGCTGGATGGTCTGTGCCTGCTGTGCAAGGGCAGTCTGGTTCGCGCTGCCGGCCTGCCGGTCCGTATTGAACTTCTGGACCAGCGGATTGAGCTGTGCCTCGATCTGCTTGCGCCGGGCTTCGGCCTGATCGATCTGCGCCTTGTAGGTCACGGGCCGCTGCTGCTGAGCGGTGCGGAAGGCGTTGGAATTGGCAATCACGGCATCGAGATTGGCAACGGCGAGGCCTTGCACGACAGGGCCGGTCGACTGCGCAAGCACGGGCTGCGCGGCCGAGCCCAGCATCAGGCTGGTGGCAAGGATGGCGGACTTGAAGAGAGTCTTCATCAGAATTGGGTTCCCACGTTGAATGTGAAGGATTTTGTATCGTCGCCCTCGCGCTTGAGGAGGACTTTCGAAAAATCGATCCGGAAGGGACCGAATGGCGAATTCCAGTTCACGCCGATGCCGATCGCCACGCGCGGCTTCCAGGTGTTGCCGACGAAAAACTCCTGAAATGGCGTCCCTTCTACAACACCGTCGCCGTCCGCTACGCATTCAGCTCCAAGCGCCGGAATTTCATCTTGGCTATTGGCATAGCCGTTTTCCGAGACGCCATTGCAAACCACTGTATACGGGAACGTAGCCGGTATAGCGGCTGGCGTGGTGATGCCCCAAACAGCACCGGCATCGACAAAGATCGACGGCCTGAGGCCGAGTTCGCGTGCCCCTGATCCCAAGGGAATCTCAAGTTCGGCCCGGGCAAGATAGTAATACTTTCCGCCCAGCGCATCGTCAGTCGCGTTACGGCGCAGTTCCGACGGTATGAGTGGCCCATCGGGATCATCCGGATTCTCGATGAGCTGCTTGCGCAACACACGCGGCCCCACACCGCGGATGTCGAAACCACGCATCTGCGGCTCGCCAAGGAAAAAACGGTCCGTCAGGCGAACGTCGTCGACATTGGGAATGTTGCGGTTCTCAAGCGACTTGATCGCCCCGCCTTCACCCGAAACGGAGAAGATGAAACCGCCACCGATCGGCCAGTATTTGGCTGCATTGGCCCGGATTCGGGCATATTTCACCGATCCGCCCAGCCCGGCGACATCAGTGTTAATCGAAGCGAGTAAGCCACGCGACGGCCTGATCCGGTTGTCGAGCGTATCATAGATCAGCGATAGACCGATGATGGAACTGGTCCGTTTACCAATCGCGTCGCAGAGATAACGCCCTGCCAACAAAGGATCACATTCAAGCACGCCTGGCGTGACACGATCAGTGAAGAATCGAGAACCGAGCGAAATGTCGTCGTAGTTCAGCGTATATCGGGCAACGGCCGTAATGTACTCGCTGAGCGGCACCCCCGCACGGATCTGGAAGCCCGTCGTAGATTGCTCATAGGTCGTGTTGCGGTCACGGTTGAAATAATTGAAGCTGTCGTAATCCCGCCGGTAGATGTCGATGCCGGCCGAGACATTGCGATCGAACACATAAGGCTCGGTGAAGCTGGCTTCGACGCTCTTCGTGTATTTGGAATAGCTGCCCGAAAGCCCGATCGTCTGGCCGCGCCCGCGGAAGTTGCGCTGGCGCACGGACGCCTGGAAGATGAAGCTCTCGATGCTCGAAAAGCCGGCTGACAGCTGAAGTTCGCCGGTCGGCCGCTCCTCGACATTGGCTTCGAGCACAATGCGATCCGGCGCGCTGCCGGGCTTCTGTTCGACTTCGAACTTTTCCTGGAAATAGCCGAGCGACTTGATGCGGTTGGTCGAGCGCTTGACCTGCAACGAATTGAAGGCATCGCCTTCACCCAGACGGAATTCGCGCCGCACCACCTTGTCCTGGGTCAGGGTATTGCCGTTGACGTCGATCCGCTCGACATAGACGCGCGGAGCCTCGGCGATCACGAATGTGACGCCCATGGTGAGGTCTTCCTTGTCCCGTTCATATTGCGGGCGGACGTCGGCAAACGCGTAGCCGAAGGTTCCGGCGGTTTCGTTCAGCCCCTCGATCGTGTCTTCGACCTGCTTGGCGTTGTACCAGTCGCCGGACTTCATCGGCAGCCGCTTGGCCAGCACATCGCCGTCGAAATCGCGAAGCTGGCTGTCGACCGATACGGCGCCGAACTTGTAGCGTTCGCCTTCCTCGACGACATAGGTGATGATGAAGTCTTTCTTGTCCGGGGTAAGCTCGGCGACGGCCGAGACCACGCGGAAATCGGCATAGCCTTCGGTCAGGTAGAACTGGCGCAGCTTCTGCTGGTCGAAGGCCAGGCGGTCCGGGTCGTAGCTGGTGTTCGAGCTGAACAGGCGGAAGAAGCGCGCCTGCTTCGTCACCATTTCGCTGCGCAGGTCGCCGTCTGAGAACTTCTCGTTGCCGATGATGTTGATCTGCCTGACCTTGGACTTGTCGCCCTCGGTGATCTCGAAAACGATATCCACGCGGTTCTGGTCCAGCATGACCATCTTGGGCTCGACCGTGGCGGCAAAACGGCCCTGGCGCTTGTAGAGTTCGATGATCCGGGCAACATCGGCCCGCACTTTCGACCGGGTGAAGATCTGGCGGGGAGCGACCTTGATCTCGGGCAGGATCTTGTCGTCCTTGATGCGTTTGTTGCCCTCCAGGATGATGCGGTTGACGACCGGGTTCTCGCGAACCTCGATCTCCACATGCCCGGCCTGATTGCGCACCTGGACGTCGGCGAACAATTCCGTCTCGTACAGGTCCTTGAGCGCCTGGTCGGCGGCTTCCTTGGTATAGGGCTGGCCCACGCGCATGCGCGTGTACGACAGGATGGTCTGCGGTTCGAGCCGCTGATTGCCGACCACATTGATCGACTTGATCGCCGTTTCGGCAGGATTTGCCGGCGCTTCCTCGGCAACCGGCGCAGCATCGACACTGGCTTGCGCAAGCGCGGAGGAAGGCAGGCCCGACAGAATTGTGGTTCCCAGAAGCAGTGCCGGCAATGACGACGCATAGCAGGCGTTAACGCAGCGAACCATGTTCAGTCCTATAATCGACACGGCAATTCCCGTCGCAAATCGGCAGGCAGCACTTCCAATCCATTCACGACAGGCCGTGCATCCTCGCGCAAACAATCGCCGCCCTGTGCCCGATGGACGGCAGCCAATCAAGCCGTCAATCCCGCTAACCCCCGAAAACCGGGAGAGAAGCAAGATCGTTGAGAGTGACGAACAACATGAGGGCCAGAACAAGTGCAAGGCCCGTGCGGTACGCCCATTCCTGACTGCGAAGACCCAACGGCTTCCGGCGCACCGCTTCCGCTGCGTAGAAAGCCAGGTGCCCGCCGTCGAGCGCAGGGATTGGCAGGAGGTTGATGA
>JAGREL010000225.1 GCA_020446575.1 Novosphingobium sp.
CTGTCGAATTCCTGGTCGCCGGTCAGCAGCTGGACGATCTGGTAGGTCACGGTGGTCATGCTGTCGAATGGATCGAGCGACAGGTTCGCTGCTGCGCCCGCTGCCATGACCACGATCATCGTCTCGCCGATTGCGCGGCTGATCGCCAGCATGACGCCAGCAACGATGCCGGGCAGGGCGGCCGGGACCAGCACACGCTTGATCGTCTCGGACTGGGTGGCGCCCATCGCCAGCGAGCCGTCACCCATGGCCCTGGGCACGGCGGCGATGCTGTCGTCGGCCATGGAGGAAACGAAGGGGATGATCATCACGCCCATCACCAGTCCCGCGGCCAGCGCGCTCTCGGTCGACGGGTTCTCCTTGCCCAGCATGGCGGCGAAATCGCGAACCAGCGGCGCGATCGTAAGCGCGGCGAAATAGCCGTAGACCACGGTCGGAACGCCGGCGAGGATTTCGAGAATCGGCTTGAGCCAGCGTCGCATGGTCGCGCTGGCATATTGGGTCAGGTAGATGGCACTCATCAGCCCCAGCGGTATCGCCACGATCATGGCGATGATCGCGCCGATGTAGATCGTTCCCCAGAACAGCGGAATCGCGCCGAAATTGTCCCCGATATCCGTGCCTACCGCCGTGCCCGGACTCCAGTGGATACCGGTCAGGAAATCGATCGGCGAGACGTGGCTGAAAAACAGGCCGGTTTCGAACACCAGCGATGCGATGATGCCGAACGTGGTCAGGATCGCGATCAGGGAAGCCAGCAGCAGCAGCAGCATGACTCCCCGCTCTACCCGTGTGCGGGCCGGAAAGCCGGCGCGGATGCGGGTGAAACCATAGGCGCCGCCGGCAAAGGCAACGATGCACACAAGCGCAAGGCCGATCAGGCCGAATTTCGTCTGTGCCTGGCGAACGGGTTCGGCAAGCTCGGCGGCCAGCGGGTGGAAGAAACCCGCGTCGGGATTGTTGGCGAGCATCCATGCCTCGGCCAGAACCGCCTGCCGCTCGATTTCGAGCGCGGGAAGCTGATCCGCAATCGGCAGTCCGGTTATGGCGGACTGCACGAAATAGGGGGAGACCGCTCCCCATATCACCCAGACGGCAAGAGCCGGAACGATGACCCATAGCGCCATGTGCCAGCCGTGATACCCCGGCGTCGCGGCCAGCGAGCCGCGGCCGGTGTAGAGCAGCTGGGCTCGGGCGCGTGCCGTGAACCAGCCGGCAAGGCCCAGGCCCAGGATTGCGAGAAGGACGATGAGAGAGATCATTAAAGGCCTGACGCGCCTCTTGTCTTATTGCAGCAAAAGCGGGTCCAGCTGTTGCGGGTCCAGCACCGTCATGTTCTCTGCGATCTTCGCATTTCGCTCACGGACGTCGTCTGGAGCGATGACCATACCCTTTTCCTTAAGGTAACCATCCGGCCCCCAAGCCTTTGTCCATTCCGTCACGTAATCGCCCAGCGATTTGATCGCGTTCAGATGGGCTTTCTTGACATAGATGTAAAGCGGCCGCGCTCCCGGATAGGTGAAATCCGAGATACTCTCGTAAGTCGGCTGCACTCCGCTCATCGGCACGCCTTTAAGCCTGTCCATGTTCTCCTCGAGGAAGGAAAAGCCGAAAACGCCGATCGCCTTGGGATTCTGCGCGATCTTCTGAACGATCAGGTTGTCGTTCTCGCCCGCGTCGACATAGGCGCCGTCCTCGCGGATTCCGTGGCAGATCTGATCGAAGCCGTCGGGGTTGGTGACTTGCAGTTCAATCATTCCCGATTTGCTCTTGCAGCCCTTTTCCAGGATCAGCTCTTCCAGCGCGTCCCGCGTGCCGGATGTGGTCGGTGGGCCGTAGACGAGGATGGGAATGGCGGGCAATGCGGGGTTGACGTCGCTCCACAGCCTGGTCGTGTTGGCCTTGCCGAACGGCTTTGCCGCCAGTGCCTTGTAGATGTCTTCCGGAGTCAGCGCCATGCCAGGCCCGGCCTTTGCCTCGGCAAAGGCAATGCCGTCGATGCCGACCTGGATCTCGACGATCTCGGTGACGCCGTTGTTGATGCAATCCTGATACTCGGTGGCCTTCATCCTCCGCGAAGCGTTTTCGACGTCGGGATGCGCGGCGCCGACGCCTCCGCAGAACAGCTTCATGCCGGCGCCGGTCCCGGTCGATTCGATCACCGGCGAACGATTGCCGTTATTGGCGATATGTTCGGCGACGGCGGTGGCGAAGGGATAGACTGTCGAGGAACCCACGGCACGCACGAAATCCCGCGAATCCTGGGCAGAACCGCCCGGCATGCCGCATCCCGCAAGTGCCGCCGAAGCCAAGATCGCAAAGCCGGATGTCGTCAAGAATCGCATGGCAGCCCCCAGGGTTGGGTGAGTCCCCGGGGGCGCTCCTATTGGTGGGGCATGACAGTGCTATGACATCGGCCGAGGGCCGCTCAGGACCTTGCGATCGGCAACATCATCGAGGCGGTCGTGCCCACGCCTTGCCGGCTGGTAATGTCGAATCGGCCGCGATGGCGCTCGACGATGTGCTTGACGATGGAAAGCCCCAGCCCGGTGCCGCCGGCTGCGCGGCTGCGGCTGGTGTCGGCGCGGTAGAAGCGCTCGGTAAGGCGGGGCAGGTGCTCGGGCGCGATGCCTTCGCCTTCGTCCTTCACCGCGATCAGCAGCCAGCCCGTGTCGGTCGCTTCGAGCGTGATCGTTACCGGCCCACCCGGCTTTCCGTATTTGAGGGCATTGTCGATCAGGTTGCGGAAGACCTGCGCGATCTGCGCTCGGTCGCCGCTGACAATGGCGGAGTCGCAATCGCTGGAAACGGAGATGTTCGCGCCGTCGCGGAATTCACCCACCGTTTCCTGCACGAGCGCGACGACATCGACCGAATCGGTGGGAACCTGATGCTTCGTCGCCTCGATCCGCGAAAGCGACATCAGGTCGCCGACCAGCGATTTCATCCGGAGCGCCTCATGCCGGATGGTCTTGAGAAAGCGCTCGCGCGTTTCCTGGTCGCCCCCGGCCTTGGGATTGAGCAGCGTTTCGACATAGCCGAGAATCGTCGCGAGCGGTGTGCGCAGCTCATGGCTGGCATTGGCCACGAAATCGGCATGGGAACGGGCGACGCTGACCTGCACGGAAAGGTCGTAAAGGCTGACCAGCCGTTCGCCCTGGCCGATCACGTGGCAGTCCAGTTCCCACACGCTGCCACCCACCGACAGGCCGTCGATCTTGGTCGTACCGCCGCTATCGTCGAGTATCACCGAGATCGCGTCGGGATTGCGCAGGGCTATGCGCACGTCCTGCCCGACGATGTGGCCGCCAAGCAGTGCCTTTGCCGCATTGTTGGCGAAGCTGACCTGACCGTTGGTCACGATCAGGGCAGGAGTCTGGAGATGTTCGAGCAGGTTGACGCCGCTGACTGACATGCACGCCTATTAGAGAGGTGCGCCGGTAAGGGAAAGCCTGTCGCGGGTTCGTTAGCGGGCCGTCATATCCAGGCCCGCGACCGGCCTGCCGCGAAGATGGCAAGGCAAAGTCCGGCCCGGGGTCAGGCGGTCTGCCCGCCGGGAAATTTCATCGGGCCCGGGCCCGGTTTCGCGCTGGCGCTCGCCCGGTGCTACTGTTATGCTGCACTTGCGAGATAATTTGCCATTGCCATCGGGAGAAGCTTCCATGCGCGACAAGCGTCACGGTTTCGCATGACCGGTTTTTCGGCCGACCGCCTGCTGCTCTTCGGCGCCACGGGCGACCTTGCCAAGCGCATGCTGCTTCCCTCGCTTTGCGCGCTCGACGCCGATGAGCTGCTCGATCCCAAACTGGAGATCGTCGGCACCGCCCGCTCCGATCTCGACGACCACGGTTTCCGCAATTTCGCGCGCGAGGCGCTTGAACAGTTCCTCCCGGCAGACCGGCGCAGCGGCATGGCCTCCTTCCTCAACCGGCTGAGCTATCAGCCGCTGGACGCTTCCGCTCTGGACGGTTTCGACCGGCTCGCCGAAAAGGTCGGCACGCCCGAGCAAGGTCTCGCAATTTTCCTTTCGACTGCGCCAAGCCTGTTCGA
The DNA here is from genome assembly GCA_020446575.1 of Novosphingobium sp. GTDB lineage: Bacteria > Pseudomonadota > Alphaproteobacteria > Sphingomonadales > Sphingomonadaceae > Novosphingobium. Next base: position 4,051 of record JAGREL010000225.1, read on the forward strand.
ACCGACGATCAGGGGGCTGCAACATGGCGGTCTTTCGGGAGAGCGTGTGCGAATCGGGCTGGAAAAGCCGCTGGGCA
>JAGREL010000226.1 GCA_020446575.1 Novosphingobium sp.
GCCGTGCAGGTGATCTATTGCCGCGACCGGCTGGGCATCCCCGACGAATTGCTCAATGTGAACGGCGGCGCGATTTCGATCGGTCATCCCTATGGCATGACCGGTGCGCGCTGCGCGATGCACGCGCTGATCGAAGGCAGGCGGCGCGGGGCGAAGCATGTCGTCGTCACTATGTGCATCGGCGGCGGCATGGGTGCGGCCGGCTTGTTCGAAGTGCTGTAGCCGCTTCGGCCCGGCCGCGTTGCCGGCAGAGGGAGAAGGCCATGACGGAACCGCTTGGCATCGTCGAAATCCTCGGGCTCGCCGGCAGTCTCAGCCTGCTGGCCGGCTGGCGGCTTTATCTGTGCGTACTTGCGACCGGGCTCGCGATGCGCTTCGACGCCCTGCCGCTGCCCGAGCATCTGGAGGGCCTGCGCACGCTTGCCAATCCCTGGGTGATGGGCGTTGCCGGATTTGCCGCACTTGCCGAATTCTTCGCCGACAAGATCGCCTGGCTGGATTCCGTCTGGGACGCGATCCACACGGCTGTGCGGCCGCTGGGCGGGGCCCTGCTGACGCTGGCGATCGTCGATCCGGCCGATCCGGCGACGCAGGCGATCGCGTTCATTCTCGGCGGCGGCGCGACGCTCATTGCCCATGGCGGCAAGGCCGGCGCGAGGGCGGTGGTCAACACCAGCCCCGAACCGTTCAGCAATGTCGCGGTCTCGGCCACGGAAGACGTCGTCACTGCCGGACTGCTCTATCTCGCCTATCAGTATCCGGTTGCCGCCGCAGCCATTGCAATAGTGCTTCTCGCACTCGCGGTCTGGCTGCTGCTGCTGGCCCGACACCTGCTCAGACGTCTGTTCGGTAGGCGCAGACACACAGACGCCAGCTGACGGTTACGGACTCCGGCCGGGCACTTGTTCGTGAGTTTACCGTAAATTAACCTTTAATCTTCATACCGTGTATGGTTAATGGGCGGCAATATCCCTTTCCAAGGGGTTATTGTGCCGTTGCAACGGGCCGAAAAGGGGGGTGACCCATGCGCGTGCTTTTGATCGAGGATGAGCCGACGACTGCAAGGGCCATCGAGCTCATGCTGACATCCGAAGGGTTCAATGTCTATTCCACGGATCTGGGCGAAGAAGGCCTCGATCTGGGCAAGCTCTATGACTACGATATCATTCTGCTCGATTTGAATTTGCCGGATATGCATGGCTACGACGTGCTCAAGAAGCTGCGCGTCGCCAAGGTTCAGACACCGGTCCTGATCCTTTCGGGCATTTCCGAAATGGATTCCAAGGTTCGCAGCTTCGGTTTCGGCGCCGACGACTATGTCACCAAGCCGTTCCACCGCGAAGAGCTGGTCGCTCGTATTCACGCCGTCGTACGCCGCTCGAAGGGCCATTCGCAGTCGGTCATCCGCACCGGCAAGCTGACGGTGAACCTGGATGCCAAGACCGTTGAGGTCGACGGTGCCCGCGTCCATCTGACCGGCAAGGAATACGCCATGCTGGAGCTGCTTTCGCTCCGCAAGGGCACCACGCTGACCAAGG
>JAGREL010000227.1 GCA_020446575.1 Novosphingobium sp.
TCCTTGTAGATGTTCACCAGCGACGGCGGAATCCTGATACCTTCGGGAACCGAGAAGGCCAGACCATGCGCCTGTCCCCGGCCGTGATAGGGATCCTGACCGAGAATCACGACCTTGACCTTGTCGAGCGGCGTGAGTTCCAGCGCGCGCAACCGGCTTCCCCGTGGCGGATAGATACGTTTGCCCGCCGCCTCTTCGGCCTTGAGGAAACCGCCGAGCTTCCTGGCATCGCGCGTCGCCAGGACCGGATCGATCGCCGGACGCCAACTTTCGGGAACTGCATCCGACGCCATGGGCCTCGTTCAAACCCCCCTTTCGTTCCAACGCGGATCAGCCTAAGCACTTTCGCCATATGGCTGTCCATCTCCACGAAGAAGATCTCCCCGAAGGCGTGCTCGCGGCCGGCCCGGTCGCGGTCGATACCGAGACAATGGGCCTGATCACGCCGCGCGACCGGCTGTGCCTGGTCCAGATATCCGACGGCGCCGGGGACGAGCATCTTGTCCGCTTCGCTCCCGGCAGCGCATTTGCCGCGCCCAATCTGAAAGCGGTGCTGGCCGACCCGTCGCGCCTCAAGCTCTATCATTTCGCACGCTTCGACCTGGCTGCGATCCAGCACTATCTCGGCGTGACGGCAGCACCCGTGTTCTGCACGAAGATCGCATCGAAGCTTACCCGCACCTACACGGACCGGCACGGCCTCAAGGATCTGGTGCGCGAATTGCTCGGCAAGGAGATTTCCAAGCAGCAGCAGTCGAGCGACTGGGGCGGGGCGGAGCTTTCCGATGCGCAGCGCGACTATGCAGCGTCCGACGTCCGCTTTCTGCACGCCATGCATGCCGTGTTCGTCGAACGGCTGGCCCGTGAGGGCCGGACGGAGATCGCGCAGGCCTGCTTCGATTTTCTTCCGACCCGCGCATTGCTTGATCTGGCCGGATGGTCCGGCCACGATATTTTCAGCCACGAATGACCGCCGAGGCAGACCTCATCAGACATCGCCGGCGCGCCTTTGCAGCGCCCGGCGGATCTCATGACCGGCTGATCGGCTTTCTCGCCAAGGCCCTGCCGGCGGCGATCGGGCTGGTCGCGGCAGTCATGATTCTGGCACCGCTTTCGCCGCGCGGGGAGATCAGCTTCCTGCTCGACCGCAACAAGGTGGCGATCACGAGCCAGCGCATCGAAGTCGAAAGGGCGATGTACCGCGGGCAGGACAGTCAGGGCCGGCCCTTCGTGCTTACGGCCGGAAAAGCCGTGCAGGCATCGTCGAAATTGCCCATCGTCGAGATGGAGGATCTGGTCGCCCGCATGCAACTGGTCGAAGGACCGGCGGAACTGCAGGCCCGCGAGGGCGCCTATAATTTCGATACCGAGCGGGTTTCGGTCGAAGGACCGGTCAATTTCAAGGCAGCGGACGGTTATCGGATGGTGACCAACAATGTCGAGATCGACCTCAAGACGCGCAAGGCGGTGGGTTCGGGCGGCGTAGAAGGCGCGGTTCCGACAGGCAGTTTCAGCGCCGACAGCATCGTCGCCGATCTCAGCAAGAGGACCGTCGCGCTCGAGGGGAACGCACGGCTGCGCATGACGCCCGGCAAGCTGAGGATTCCGCAATGACGTTTCCCAATCCGATCCAGCAGTCCCTGCGGATAGCACTGGTCTCCTTTCTGGTGGGATGCGCCCTGCTGGCGGGATGGCAGAAGCTGAGCGCACAGACGATCGCGAGTCACGACAGCAATGCACCCGTGAACTACGCCGCGGACCGCATCGAGCTGCAGGAGCGCCAGGACCGTGTCGTGCTTTCCGGCAATGTCGACATCACCCAGGCCGACCTGCGCCTGCGCGCCGCCCGCACCACGGTTGCCTACACCAGGGAGGGATCGCTGAAGATCCAGCGTATCGATGCAACCGGAGGCGTGCTGGTCACGCGCGGCAACGAAAGCGCGCATGGAGACGTAGCAATATACGATTTCAACCGGCGGATCATCACCATGGTCGGCAACGTCAGATTGCAGAAGGGCGGCGATACGCTCAACGGCGGCCGGATGGTGATAGATCTCAACAGCGGCGTCTCCAGCGTCGATGGCAGCGCTGCGGGCTCGACCTCCGCCAGCGGCCGGGTTTCAGGCTCCTTCGCAGCACCCAAGCAAAACTGATCCGGCCCCGGGCTGCACGCCCGAGGTCCTCCTGATCGCCGGCGCGCGCAAGATCTGGCCGGACGGGCGCTTCCTGCGCACGTGAATGTCCCGGACGACCGCCGAGCAGGTGAGTCGCAGAATCCGCTTTCCTACATGTAACCATATAGGTTATCTCAGAATCATTAACGGCCCACACCGGTTCATGCCGGTTTCGCAATTCCGCCGCGGAACCGCCAAGCGATTCTCATGCGCGCCCGCCGGCAATCCGGCAATCAAGGAGATCTCAAAATGACGCTTCAGTATTCGGTCACCGTACGCAACGCCAAGCTCGATGCCGTCGAAACCTCGATCGGCGCCGATGCGATCATGAAAGTCAGGACCGGCGCTCCGCCCGCAGACTGTTCACAAGCGGACAGTGGCACCGTGCTCGCGACGCTCGACCTTCCCGCCGACTGGATGGCCACAGCTGCCGGAGGATCGAAATCCAAGAACGGCGTCTGGGAAGATTCGAGCGCCGATGCCACAGGTGATGCCGGCCATTTCCGGATCTACGAATCGGGCGGCAGCACCTGTCATATCCAGGGCACGATCACCGCGGCCGGCGGCGGAGGCGACATGGAAGTCGACAACACCAGTTTTGCCGCCGGCCAACAGTTCCAGGTCAACAGCTTCACGATCACGGCCGGCAACGCATAGTTCCGGAGAACCGAACGATGGCCGCGATTTTCGACTCCGGTAAGAAGTACACTTATCTCAGTATCATCAATGACGGCCTGACCATTCGGAGTCAGATCGCAAGCGTGGGTGCTGCGGGATGGGCCTTTCTGGAAGACGCGATATCCGGAAAACAATATGCCGAATTTGCGATAGAGACCTTCAGCTCGCTCGTTTTCGCTGGCGTCGGCGGCGGCGCCAGCTACCTGAACCAGATCGGCGACGGGTTCTGCCTGCGCGATGGCGGACACATCTACGACAATGGTGCCTACCAGCAGACCATTCCCTCGCTGAACATCGGATATGACGGCGCAATCGTTCAAATCGCCGTCGATACCGGCAACAACCTGATCTGGTTTGGCGTCGACGGAAACTGGCAAGGGGATCCCGCAGCCGGAACGGGGGGCTTCTCCTACGATCTCTCGGGCAAGTACTTCGGGGCGGCCCAATTCATCAACGGCAGCGCAGCGCGGGATACCAATCTGCTCGCGACCGCGGAAGATCAGCAATTTCCATCGCCTGCGGGCTTTGCGCCGGTGGGCGGGTCGTCGGGGATTGCGAGTGATCTGGTCGTCGCCGAGGCAGACGACACCGTGTCCGGTGTCGGCGAGTTGGCGATTGCCGGTACGGCGGCCAGTCCGGAGACGGGGGACCTGCTCGGCGCCTCCGCGCAGCTGGGTGTGTCCGGATCGACGGGCACGATCGAGCTGGACGATGCACTGGCCGGGTCCGGAGTTGTCGCCGGGCCCGGCAACGCCGTCGCTCTTTCCGAGGCGGACGACACGATCTCGGCGGCATCGGCGCTGAGACTCGTCGCCGGGGCATCGAATGTGGAACACGGCGATATCCCGGCCGCGGAAGCGGTGCTGACACTTTCCGGTGTAGCGCCGCTGATCGAGCAGGGCGACGCGCTTTTCGTTCTTTCTCAGGGAACGTTCCTGACTCCCGCAGGCCGAACGATAGGCCTGTCCGCCTCAAGGCGGCAAAGCCGCACCATCCGACCGGGCGCTTCGCAACTCCTCCAACGCACGCTCAGCTCCTAGGAGAAACGAAACATGGCAATTCCTCCGACGGTAGAGACGTTCGCCGAACCGCTCGACCCCCATGAAGAACTCGATTTCAGAGTGGAACTGGGCGACATGCTGGAAGCCGACGAGACGATCGACGCGGCGAATTGGTCGCTCGAAGTACTTCCCGAGGGCGCGGCGCTCGGCCTGACGATCATGAGCGGGAACGGACGCGACGCGACGCTCAGCGAGGATGACCGCGCGGTCAGTTTCTGGCTGTCGATCGACTCCGGCTTCCGGGACCACGAGGCATTCGCAGGTCTCGGCACGGAACTGCCACTTCGGTTCACGGCGCAGACCAGTTCCGCACCCGCGCGCAGGCGACAGAGGACGTTTCAGGTCAGGGTGGCGCAAAAATAGCCCCGAGCGAGAAGCAGCAGAGCCCTTCCGGAACACGCGAGCGTTCAATCGAACCGACCGGAACGGGCAAGTCTCTAGGCTGCTCGCGAGGCCGCGCGGGCGATTTCTCCCAGGCCCTGGGCGAGCAGCAGCTCCGCATCCTGGCTGTGCGAAAGCAGCGACTGATGCAGGCCGACGAGCCGATCGACCAGGCGCTCGAGCTGCCTGCCTCGCCACCGGCGCAGCTGCCTGTCCAGGTCTCGCTGGTCCTTCCAGAAGATTCGCCGGGCCGCCTTCTCCGCTTCGAGCAGCGCCTGGACATCGCCGCGCGGCCCGAGCTTGGCGGACAGCGCGGCAAGCTGCGTCGCTCGCCGCTCGAAAGCCAGCAGCAGGCCAACGGCGTTGAGCCCCAGTTCCCGCATGCGCCGAAGCTCTCCCGCCACACGTCCGGTCTCACCGCCGAGAACGGCATTGACCAGTGGCGAGAAGCCCTCTTCCTCGGTCTGCGCGCCGATCGCATCGAGTGCTTCGGCACTGGCCGTGCGCGGGCTTTCCGGGCCCGCATCGAGATAGAGAGCAAGCTTGGTCACTTCCGACTGGGCCAGCCGGGTGTCGAGACCAGAGGCACGAGCGATACGCTCGGCGATGTCGGTGCCGACGCGCAGGCCCGCAGCGTCCGCCATGCCGCGCACCGCAGTGGTGACCGATCGCAGATCGGGGGGATAGAACATCGCCACCAGCGCGTCGGGCCGGCTCGCCAGCAGTTTTGCCGTGCGCGACTTGTCGGTGGCGCCAGTCGCCACGATCAGGACCGGGCAGGGCTCGGCATCTCCATCGAGCATATTGGCGACGGCGTCATGCACCTCATCGCCTTGCGCACGCACGAGGATATGCCGCGCGCCGCCGAACAGCGAGGTGGAGCGCGCCTCGTCGCCGAGCAGAACCGGATCCTTCCTCAGCTCGACGCCGGACAGCTCGATGCGCTCGCCCGGGTCGGCGAGCAGCGAGACGATCCGCATGGCCGCATCGAACGCGCCGGCTTCGTCGGGTCCGCAGAAGAAGAATATCCTGGCCTCGGCGGCGGCGCGCGGGGCGAGACCCGCAAAGTCGCGCTGCGTCGCCTTCACGGCGTGCCGGATCCGGTCTGGCGCAAGGTAAGCGCGACATTTGTAACGATCCGGTCGGCAACGTCGCGCGCCAGGTTCTCCAGCGCGGTCTGCTCTGCGGAAATGGTCGCATATTCTGAGCTTACGACATCGATGCCGGCATCCGAGCCAGCCGTCGCGTCGAGCACGATATCGCCGCTTGCAAGATCGACGAGCTGATAGCGCGCGCGCAAGGTCCGACGTTCGCGGCCGATCGTGTCGTCGGAGAGCAGCGCATAGCCTTCCAGCTTGTCGTCAAGGCGGATGTCGAGCCGGTAGCGCGCGGAACCCCCGGAGCCATTCGCCGCGCCAAGCCTGTCGACCAGCGCGTTGCGCACCAGCCAGCCGGCCCGGCCTTCAATCGCGGAAACGTCGATCGCGGCCAGCCCCTGCGCCACCGCACCGTTGCCGCCGCCGGCATACATCGGCTGGAGCCCGCAGGCCGCGAGCAGCAAGAACATCGGGATGGCAGCGAGTTTCCTCACGCCACCAGGTTCACCAGCCGGTCGGGGACGACGATCACTTTCTTCACCTCGGCTCCGTCGAGCGCACGCTGCACCTTGTCGCTGGACAGCGCAAGCGCCTCCAGCTCCTCCTTCGCGGTGCCCTTGGCAACAGTGAGCGTGTCGCGCAGCTTGCCTTTCACCTGCACGGCGATGGTCACTTCGTCCTCGACCAGCAGCGCCGCATCCACTTCCGGCCAGGCGGCATCGGCGACGAGCCCTTCCCCGATCGCGGCCCAGGCCTCCTCGGCGATGTGCGGCATCATCGGCGCGACCAGCAGGAGCAGTACACGGATTGCTGCCGAACGGCTCGCCGAAGGCGCGGCTTTCTCTATCGCCGAGGCCAGCTCGTAAATGCGCGCCACGGCCTTGTTGAAGGACAGCGCCTCGATGTCCTCGGCTACGGCAGCGACTGTCTGGTCGCGCTTGCGGTCGAGCGGTTTGTCCTCGCCCTGCGCACTGGCCTCGAACTGGCCGAAGACGCGCCACAAGCGCTGGACGAAGCGGCCGCAACCTTCGATGCCGGCTTCCGACCAGGGCAGGTCGCGCTCGGGCGGGCTGTCCGACAGCATGAACCACCGGATTGCGTCGGCACCATAAGTCGCGACGATCTCGTCGGGATCGACGACGTTCTTCT
>JAGREL010000228.1 GCA_020446575.1 Novosphingobium sp.
CGCGTGGTCAAGGGCGTGAACTTCGTCGACCTCAAGGATGCCGGCGATCCGGTGGAGCAGGCCCGCGCCTATGACGAGGCTGGCGCCGACGAGCTGTGCTTCCTCGACATCTCGGCCAGTCACGAGGGGCGCGACACGCTGCTCGACATCGTTACCCGCACGGCGGAAGTGTGCTTCATGCCGCTCACCGTCGGCGGCGGCGTGCGCAAGGTCGAGGACGCGCGCGCGCTGCTGCTGGCGGGCGCGGACAAGGTCGCTGTCAATTCGGCCGCCGTCGCCCGGCCCGAAGTGGTTGCCGACATTGCCTCCAAGTTCGGCAGCCAGTGCGTCGTTGCCTCGGTGGATGCGCGCAGGCAGGAGGACCATTGGGAGATATTCACCCATGGCGGCCGCCGTCCGACCGGGATCGACGCCGTCGAACATGCGGTGAGGCTGGCGGAACTGGGCGCGGGCGAACTGCTGGTCACTTCGATGGATGGCGACGGCACGCAGGCCGGCTACGATCTGGACCTGACCCGCACGATCGCCGACGCCGTCTCGGTCCCGGTGATCGCGAGCGGCGGGGTGGGGACGCTGGAGCACCTCGTCGAAGGCGTGACGAAAGGCCATGCCAGCGCCGTTCTGGCGGCTTCGATCTTCCATTTCGGCAAATATTCGATTGCCGACGCCCATGCTGCGTTGCGTGCGGCCGGGCTGCCCGCGCGCGGCTGAAACCGTCGGATTTTCATACAGATGCACCATTCGGGATTTTCGCGTTAACCACCGGGTGCAAGCGCCCGCGCCGTCTTCGCTATCGTGGCATATGCCTTGCGTTAACTTCTGCGAATGACTGGAGTGGGCCGCACCTTGCGCATCGTGACTTTTACCGGAATGGCGGCAATCGCCATTCTCTTCCTTGCCAGCCCGGCCTATGCGGCCGAAAGCGTGACACTGACCGATCCCGGTGCGTTCACGCTGCTTTCCCTTGGCCTCGCCGGCCTGCTGATCGGCAGGCGCGCCGCCCGCAAGCGCAGCCGCGACTGATTTTCCCGGCCGATCCGGCTTGACCGGAAGCCCGGGCCACCGCATTGCGATGGCTGATGGCCGAGCCCGGAACTCTCGATCGCCTGGAAGCGACAATCGCCGCGCGGCGCGGCGCCGATCCGGAGTCCAGCTATGTCGCGAAGCTCAATGCCCGCGGCATGCCGAAGATCGCGCAGAAGCTGGGGGAAGAGGCGGTCGAAACGGTGATTGCCGCCATGGCGGACGACCGGGATGCCGTGATCGGTGAAGCGGCGGACCTGCTGTTTCACCTGCTTGTCATGCTGGGCGCGAAAGGCATCGCTGTCGAAGAGGTGCTTGCCGAGCTAGACCGTCGCGAGGGCACCTCGGGCATCGCCGAGAAGGCGTCACGCAAGGAATAGGGAGAATTCCGGTCCATGCCGATCGATCCGCGCGCACCGTATGATGAGGACAACATCTTCGCCAAGATCCTGCGCGGAGAGCTGCCGTGTAACAAGGTCTACGAGGACGATTTCGCTTTCGCCTTTCACGATATCAGGCCGCAGGCGCCGGTGCATGTGCTCGTGATTCCCAAGGGCCCCTATGTCAGTTGGGACGATTTCACCGCCAAGGCCCCAGAAAGCGAGATCGCCGGTTTCATGCGCTCGGTCGGGGAAGTGACGCGGCAGCTCGAACTCGACGGGCCGGGCTACCGGCTGCTGGTCAACATGGGCGGCCACGGGCACCAGGAAGTGCCGCATCTGCACGTCCACATCTTCGGCGGCCGCCAGTTCTACCACATGATTCCCGACTAGATCCTGGCTTGCCCCCGTCTTCGGAGGAGGGGGCTTCAGGCGCGATTTCCCAACGTATCTGGTGACAAAGCGTGCTGGAAACGCTTCGAGCCGAGTCGGGTGGCTTCCCAGCGACTCGGGCGGACGCTAGACAACGCGCCGGCATGACAATGCTTCCAGAACCCGCTTCCGGTTGTTTCGATGGCCCGGTCCATCGCTATCCGGTGCGCGTATATTACGAGGACACGGATGCCGGTGGCATCGTCTACCACGCCAATTACCTGCGCTGGTTCGAGCGCGCCCGTTCCGACATGCTGCGCCTGCTCGGCATAGACCAGCGTGCCGCGCTGGAAGCGGGCGAGGGCGCCTATGCGGTCAGCGAGCTGACGATCCGCTATCTCGCGCCGGCGCGGCTGGACGATGTGGTTCATGTCGAAAGCCGCCTCGAAGAGCTGCGCGCGGCAAGCTGCCGCCTGCATCAGCGCGCGTTTCGCGGCGATACCGAATTGAGCGAAGCGCGGCTCAGGATCGGCTTTATCGATCCGAGCGGCCGTCCAAAGCGCCAGCCGGAAGCCTGGCGCCGGGCCTTCGCCGCCGTTTTTCCCGTTCCGGAAGGACAATGATGACGATTTCTTCTGTTCTCGGCTCGCTTTCCGGCGATCCGCACCGGCTCAATCCGATCAGGCTGTTCCTCGACGCTGATATCGTGGTGCAGTCGGTCATCGTCGGCCTGCTGCTGGCGAGTATCTGGGTGTGGGCGATCATTTTCGCCTTTTCCACGCGCATGGGCAGGGTTCGTCGCCGGTGCGACGCCTATGAAAGCGAATTCTGGAAAGCGAGCGATTTCGACGCGTTCCAGAACAAGCGCGGGCAGGGCGACGTGCCGTCCGCAAGGGTGGCCGAGGCGGGAATGGAAGAGTGGCGCCGTTCGACTGGCGGCAAGTCCACCAATTCGGAGGGAACTCGCCAGCGCATCGCCATGGCCATGGATTCGACGGTCGCCCAGGAGGCGGACCGGCTGGCCGAACGGCTCAATTTCCTGGCGACGGTTGGTTCGGTCGCACCCTTTGTCGGCCTGTTCGGCACGGTCTGGGGCAT
>JAGREL010000229.1 GCA_020446575.1 Novosphingobium sp.
AGCTTCAACTATCGCATGGTCGAGGTGATCATGATGCTGCTGCTGCCGCTGCTGGCCGTCGCGCTTGCCATTCCGCCGAAGCGCTCGACCTCCATGCTGGGCCTGTTCGTCTCGATCGTGCTGCTTGTCGCCTATCACAAGGTCAACCAGTACGGGCAATCGGTCGCCGCGCTCGGTCTGTTCGACCCGATCCTTGCGCTGTGGGGGCCCTTTGCCATATTCGCGGCGATGATCCTGTGGATGTATTATCGCGTCGCCTATGTCCCGGGCGGCCAGGCCATCGGCTGGCTCGAACGGTTTGCCGGCGGCATCGCCAAACGACTGCGCAGGCTGCTCGAGAGACGCGGCAGGCCAAGATCGCTCGTTACCGCCGGAGCCTGACGTGCAGCTGGAATTCTTTCCGTCCCGGACGCTGACGGTCTACTTGTCCCGCCTGTTCATCACCCGCATCCTTGCAGTGCTGGTGATGCTGGTGCTGGTGCTGCAAATGCTGGACCTGCTGGGCGAAAGCGGGGAGATCCTGGCCTATCCCGGAAATGGCGAGAGTGAGCTGCTGACCTATATCAGCCTGCGCGTGCCGCAGCTGGCGTCGCGTTTCCTGCCCTACTCGGTGCTGTTGGCCACGCTGTTCACGCTGGTCACGCTCAACCAGAACAGCGAGGTGATCGCGATGAAGGCCTCCGGGCTTTCCGCGCACCAGATACTCGCCCCGCTGGTCCTTTCCGCGCTGGTCGTGTCGGTGGTGAGCTTCGCTTTCAACGAACGGGTCGTCACGCGCGCGACGGCGACGCTCAAGGCATGGCAGGATGCCGACTACGGGCCGATTCCGAAGGATTCGGGCGTGAAAAGCAACGTCTATCTGCGAGACGGCGGCAACATCCTCCTGGCTTCCTCGCTGACGGGCAGGGGCGAGGACATGGTGATGACGGGCGTCACCTTCTATCGCCGCGACGCCAGCGGCATGATCGTGGAGCAGCTGCGCAGCCCGCGGGCGACCTACGCCGATCCCGGCTGGCGGCTCGAAGCGCCCGAGCGCTTCGACGTGAAATCCACGCAGTCGCAGAAGTTGCGGCCCCTGACGGTCGCGCCGGAGCTGACGCCTTCGCGGGTGACCATCAGTTCGGTCGATCCCGATGCGCAGAGCATCATCGAGCTGACCGGATCGATCAGGGCGCTCAAGGCGGCGGGCCGCCGCACGAGCGAGCTGGAAGGGGCCTGGTGGCACAAGATCTCCGGGCCGCTTTCGGCAGTGCTGATGCCGCTGCTTGGTGCGATCGCCGGCTTCGGCCTGGCCCGATCGGGGCAGCTGCTGATCAGGGGCATCATCGGCATGGCGCTGGGCTTTGCCTATTTCGTGCTCGACAATGCCGCGCTCGCCATGGGCAATTTCGGCGGTTATCCTCCCTTCGTCGCCGCCTGGGCGCCGTTCCTGCTGTTCGCCCTGGTCGGGGAGACGGTGCTGGTGCGGACGGAGGAGTAGAGCGCGGCTCGCCGGCGAAGTTGAGATGTCCGCCTGTGAAGCGAAGAAAGTACGCTGGTGAGCCTTCCGGGCTTGCAAGTTGGCACCAGCGATGTTCATTTGCCATTGTTTCCCTGATTCGACGTTCGATCTCATGGAGGTGGGGGCATCTTCAGATCATCGGGCCTTCTTGTCCCTGCGCTTCTGGTCTGTCTGACAGGCTGGCCTGACCGGGCTGTCGCCGCCCAGTCTCCGCAAGTGATCTGTGCTGAAGCGACACCTGCCGAAAGCGTTTCCTACGAAGCGATTGCCGAGGCGGCCGACAGGGCCGAGGCATTGCTGCTCGACGAGAATCTGCGCGCATCGGGCGCTCCCGAACTGGTCGATGCACTCGATGTGGAGGAGCCTGCGCCGGGTGTGGCCGAGGCCTATCAGCCGGCAATCCTTGCGCGCTATTGCGCCGCCGCCGGCGAGGCCATGCGCATTTCGGTGAAAGGCAGCGAGCGGCGTGCACGTTCGTTCCTGATCTCCGCGCTTTCCCATGCGGAGCAACAATATTCGCCGGAGCTTTCGGCCCGGATCGCCTATCGCATCGCCCTTGTGGCAGGGCAGGGAGCGGCCAATCCCAATGCGCGCTCGGCAAGGCGCGAACTGCGCGCCGCGATCGAGCCGGAAATGGACCGCCCGTCGCCGCCTCCGGGCATGAACGATCTTTGCGCCGTGCTTTTCGCACGCAGTATCGACCGCGAAACCCGCTGGTACACGACGCAGGCTTCGCTCGATTGCGCCTTTGCGAACTCGCGCCTTGCCGGCGACTACCGGATCGCCGCGCTGTCCCGGCTGCAACTGGCGCGAAATGCGCTTGCCGAAGCGGAACGCCGCCCCGTTCTGAGGGAAGACCTGCGTACCCTGGCGCGGCAGGCGGCACGGGCCGGCCTCGGTGCCGCCGCCGGCCTGTCCGATCCGGGGCTCAGGTTCACGCTGACCGGCCGGTTGCTTGAAGCCGCGCTTGATGCAGGCGAAGGAGCCAGCGCGGAGATTCGCAACGGGCTCGCCCTTATGCGCGAAGGCGTGACCGACGACCCGGGGCAGCGCGCGGTGCTTCATGCGATCCAGGGCCGCGTATTTGCCGCCGAGAGCCGGATCGACGATGCCGCCGCGTCCTATCGCCAGGCGCTTTTCTTCGAGAGCCAGCGCGTGCAGCCGCTGAGGCTTGCCGATTGGTACCTGTTGCTGGCCGCAGCCGAACCGGAACGGCGCCATCTCCACATCGCCCAGGCCTATCGCGCGCTCGAAACGGTACGTCCGCTGCTCCCGCTTGCCGATCCGGTGACGGAGGAATCGACATTCGCGCTGCGCATGCAGCCGGTGTTCAAGGCAGCCATTGCGGCGGAATTCGAAGTTCAGCGCGTCGATGCCGCACAGCAGATCGTCGAGACGTTTCGCCAGGCCGAGATCGAGAGCACTTTCGGCCGCAATTGCGTGCCGCCGCGCGCGCCGATCGAGCCGCGGGACCTGATCGCGGGCGAAATCCTGCTGTATCCGATCCTGCTCGACGACCGCGTCGAGCTGCTTGCCGCAACCGCCGGATCGAACGGCTATCAGCGGCTGCGGCCAGCCGTGAATGCGGATCGCGACCGGGTTGCGATGCTGGTCGGCAAGATGGCCTATACGATTGCCTATGGAGATGACGACAGCTGGCGAAAGCCTGCCCGCGAACTCTACGACATTCTCATCGCACCGGTCGAGGATCGGCTGTCGCCCGGCTCCACTTTGGTGATCGTTCCCGACGGTGTCCTGCGCATCCTGCCTTTCGCTGCCTTGCGCGATAGCTCTGGCCGCATGCTGATCGAGCGCACGCGGCTTTCGGTCGCACCGGCACTGGCCTACGCCCAGCCCGGTACGCGGATCGACAAGGGGCCGCGTATCGTCGCTGCCTCGCTGGAAGAGCGGGTGGAGCTTCCCGCCGGGACCTTTCCAGCGCTCCGCGGTACTTCGGAGGAAGCGCACATTGCGGCAGGACTCGGTGATCCGGAGCAGGATCGCGGCGTCCTGATCGAGAATTTTAGCCGCGCCGAGCTGGAACGCGCCTTCGCGGTCGAGCCTGTCGATATCCTGCATCTCGCCACCCACGCCACGTTCAACGGCAGGTCCGAACGCTCCTTCATCGTTGCTCGTGACGGCGCGATCTCGCTCAACAGCCTGCGCGAGCTGATCGAGGCCAACCGATCGCGCGGCAAGGAACTGGCGCTGATCGTGCTGAGCGCCTGCGAAACCGCCGTCGGCGACGATCGCGCGACCATGGGCCTTGCCGGGACCGCGGTGCAGGCCGGCGCGCAAAGCGCGATCGCATCGCTGTGGCAGGTCGACGACATCGGCACCGTTGAACTCATGCGCCAATTCTACGCCAATCTCGCCACCTCGGAGAGCCGCGCAGACGCCTTGCGCAATGCGCAGCTGGCGCTGATTGGCAAAGGCGAAGCCTTCGCCGATCCCCGCATCTGGGCCGCGTTCTCGCTGATGGGCGGGTGGCGTTGAGAGCACCTCCGGCCAGCAGTTCCGCCCTGGCGCTGGCTCTCGCGACAGCGGCCGCAATGCCCGCCGGCGCGCAAACGGTGATAACCGCCGATGCCGGCAATGGCTTCGATGCCGGAACCGTGATTTCCATGGCCGGTAACGAGGCCACAATCAGCGGCGGCACGCTGGCCGGCGGCAACCTGTTCCACAGTTTCGAGCGGTTCGATCTGGCGCAGGGCGACATCGCGCAATGGGTGCGCGGTGCGCCCGATGCTGCGAGCATCGTCAACGTGGTCAACCGTGTCACGGGCGGCGATCCGTCCGACATCGACGGCACGCTGCGCGTTGCCGACATGCCGGGCGCCGCCTTCTGGTTCCTCAATCCGGCCGGTGTGGTGCTTGGGCAAGGCGCTTCGATCGACGTTCCGGGCGCAGCCTACTTTTCTACCGGACACGTGCTGAGTTTCGCGGACGGTTTGTCCTTCTCGACGGTTACGCCGGACGGATCGACCTTTTCCGCTGCCGCGCCGGAAGCCTTCGGTTTTCTTGGCGGGCAGGGCGATATCGTCAACGACAACATCGGCCCCGACTTCAACGCCAACGAAGGCCCACTTTCGATTCTTGCCGCGAATGTCCTGTTCGGCGGAATTTTTGAAGCGGACTCGCTTGATGTCCTGGCAGTCGGGGGGGCAACGGCGGACATACCGGCCAGCGATCCACTCCGGCTTGCGGGCCAGGGACGGATCGAGATCGCCGGTCCCGGCATCGAAAGCCGTCTCGATGCCGGGAACGCAAGGTTTGCAGCCAGCGAAATCGTGCTGCGCGACATCAAGCTGATTTCCTTTGTCGACGGAGAACCACGCGACGCGCAAATGGCTCTGCTGGCCGAAAGCATCGAGCTTGACAGTGCATCGATCACGGTCGCCAATTTCGATGACACCGACGTTGGTGGCATATCGATCGAGACTGGCAGCCTCCTCCTGCGTAACGGTTCGGAAGTGGACAGCCAGACGTCGACGGAATCGGTCGGCCTTCGCATCGATATCGTTGCCGGGGACATCACGCTCGATAGCAGCGATATCGTCTCGCAGACTTTCGGCGAGGGCGATTCCGGCCCGATCAGCATTATCGCCGGGCAAGTCGCACTCGAAAACGGCTCCTTCCTTTGGTCGCTGGCGCAAGCCGATTCCAGCGGCGATGCCGGGTCGGTCTCGGTTTTCGCCGATACTGTGTCCCTGCGCGGGGATTCGCTGCTGGGATCGCTGGCCCGGACCGATTCGGCGGGAAATGGCGGTGATGTCCTGGTCGAGGCCGGGACGCTCACGCTGGCCGGTTCGGAGATCGAAGGCGTTACATTCGGTTCCGGCAACGGCGGTGACGTGATGATCCGGGCGAACGATTTTCGGCTGACCGAAGAAGCCGGTGTCCGGGCCCAGGTCGCGGATATCGCAACCGGCAAGGGGGGAGACCTCCTCGTGGAGGCGGGGTTTCTCTCCCTCGACGATTCATTCGTGAGCGGGTCGACGTTCGGGCAGGGCAGCAGCGGCAACGTGACTATCAGGGCTTCCGAAATCACGCTTGCGAACGACGGATTCATCGGCGCGCAGGCGCAGACCGGTTCGAGCGGAAATGCCGGGCATGTGCTTGTCGAAGCCGGCCGATTGTCGGTCGACGCTTCAACGATCAGCACTTCCACATTCGCCATTGGCGATGGCGGCAATCTTACGGTCAGCGCCGACGATATCATGCTGAGCAACGGTGGCCGGCTGCGCTCCATTGCCGGGGATGATTCGAACGGTTCCGCCGGTGAACTCACAGTGACCGCGCGGCGGCTCTTCTCTGACGGCGGCTTCGTCATTGCCTCGACATTCGGAATCGGAGACGCAGGGGCTGTCAGCGTCGAGGCCGAGGAAATAGAACTCGTCAATGATGCCTTTCTCGGGGCGGAAGTTCGCGCGGTCTCGACCGGCAGCGGCAGCGATGTCCTGGTCCGGGCAGGTGTTATCACGCTCGACGAAGCCGAGATCGGCGCCTCCACCTTCAGCAGCGGCGATGGCGGAAGCCTGCTGGTCGAAGCTGGCGCGCTCATGATGAGCGGGGGCTCTCAGATCCGCTCGATCGCTGGCATTGAGGCTACCGGATCGGGTGGCGACGTTACCGTGACGGCCGACCGGCTGACCGCCGACGCAAGCTTCATTTCGACCTCGACTTTCGGTGCGGGCGGAGGCGGAGAGCTTTTGGTCGATGCCGGCGAGATAAAGCTGACCGACGGGGCTTTCATCGAGGCGCAGGTTCGTGAGGGAGCTCCCGGCAATGTCGGCGGAATCGTCGTGCGCGCAGGCTTGCTCGATCTCGACAATTCGACAGTCAGCACCTCGACCTTCGGGGCCGGAGACGGCGGCAATCTGGTTGTCGAGGCGGACAGCATCGCCATTTCCAACAGTGGGCGGCTGCGCTCGATTGCCGGGGACAACTCGTCCGGTTCGGCAGGTAATATCGTCGTGCGCACCGGCTCGCTCGCCATCGATGATGGTATGGTGATCGCGTCGACTTTCCAGGATGGCGACGGCGGATCGATAGATATCGTCGCAGAGGAAATCTCGCTGGCAAACGACG
Source organism: Novosphingobium sp. (assembly GCA_020446575.1). Classification (GTDB taxonomy): domain Bacteria; phylum Pseudomonadota; class Alphaproteobacteria; order Sphingomonadales; family Sphingomonadaceae; genus Novosphingobium. Next base: position 6,593 of record JAGREL010000229.1, read on the forward strand.
CATTCATTGGCGCCGAGGTCAGACGCGGTTCAACCGGGATGGTCGGCGACGTCTCGATCGAGGCCAACCTGCTTGAAATCGACGCTTCGACGGTCAGCACGACCACATTCAGCATCGCGGATGGCGGCGACCTCTCGATCATTGCGGATCAGATACGTCTCACTGCGGAAGCAAGGATTCGCTCCGAGGCTTCGCTCGACTCGACCGGCAACGCGGGGAACATATCAATTGAAAGCGAAACGCTGTTTGTCGGCGAGAAGGCCGAGATCAGCGCAGATACCCTGGCTGCCGGCGATGGCGGCAACATAGCGATCCGCACAAATGAACTGTCACTGATCGGTGGCGGAAACATCGAATCCGATGCTTCGTTTGGCGAGACCGGGAATGCAGGCGATATCCTTATCCTCGCGAACCGGATCGTAGCGGACGACGGGGATATCCAGTCTTCCAGTTTCGGTGCCGGAAATGGCGGAAACCTTGAAGTCCAGGCATCGGAAATCTCGCTAGCCAACTCATCCAACCTCTCGACCAACACATCTTTTGGCACGACCGGCAAGGCAGGCAGCATATCGGTTGTGGCCGATCGGATAACGGCCAACGCCAGCTTGATCACGGCTGCCACCTTCGGCGACGGCAAAGGCGGAAACCTTACGATTGAGACGGACGATCTCAGCCTGTCTGACGTGTCGGTCATCAGTACCAGCACGTTCGGTGGCATCGGCGCCGCCGGCAGCGTGACGATAACTGCGCGATCAGTGGATCTGGACCACAGTTTCATCACCGGCGGAACGTCCGGTCCCGGCAATGGCGGGACGATTTCGATCACGGCATCCACGCTGGCGCTGGCCAACGGCGCCGAGATCACGGCCCGCACAAGCTTCGGCACCGGAACCGGCGGCGACATCTTCATCCTTGCCGATGCGATCCGCGCGGACAGTGCCAATATCACCTCGTCAACCTTTGTGGGCGGCGATGGAGGGGGCGTGTCGGTGAGCGCCCGGGAAATTGTCATTTCGAATTTCGCAACGATCAGTTCGGAGTCGGTCGGCGGCGCGGGCGATGCCGGCAATGTCTTCATCGATGCCGATTCCCTGGTTGCCGACGGCGCCTTCGTTTCGTCGGCAAGCCTGGAAGATGGGGACGCGGGTTCGGTCCTGATCGCCAGTGAGAGCATCGAAATCCTCAACGACGCGGCAGTCACGAGCGATTCGCAATTGGGGCCTGCCGGCAACATCGAGATCGTGATGCCGCAGTCGGGCATCTTGCGCCTCGCGGGTGCAGAAGCGCCGGGCACGATTACGACCACTTCCGGTTCCAACACCGGCGGCAGGATTACAATTTCCAACCCCCTGGCGATCATCAGCAATGGGGGGAGTATCCGGGCGCTCGGTGAAACGGCGGGTGCCAATGTCCGGATCACATCCGATTATTTCCTGCAGTCCGCTGACCGCTTCAACGAGATAGCGGTTGCCGGCGACCTTGTTCTGGACAGCCAGTTCAGCGATCTGAGTGCCGGCATCGAGACGCCCGACATCTCGTTCCTGGATGCCTCCTCGGTGCTGAGCGGCCAGTGCGCCGGCACGCGCGCCACGGGGCAGGCAAGCCGCTTCACCAGTCGCGTCACGGGCCCCTACGTTTCGGGACTTCCGATACCCCAGGAACCCGCGCGCAGCCGGCAACCGCTTTCGCTCGAACGGCTGTCGCCATGCGGTTGAAGACCCGGGACCTGTTCCTCCTGCTGTCGCGGTCCGCTCTATGGGTGGCGGCGCCCGTTTCCGCGCAGACGGTGATCGCGCCGGACCAGGGCAACGGCTTCGACACCGGGAGCGTGGTTTCGGTCGCGGGCACGGAGACGACGATCACCGGGGGTACGCTGTCGGGCGGCAACCTGTTCCACAGTTTCGCGCAGTTCCAGCTTGCCGCGGGAGATATCGCGCAGTGGGTACGCGGTGCGCCCGACGCCGCAAGCATCGTCAACGTGGTCAACCGCGTCACGGGCGGCGATCCGTCCCAAATCGACGGGACGCTGCGCGTTGCCGACATGCCGGGCGCTGCCTTCTGGTTCCTCAATCCGGCCGGCGTAATGTTCGGGGAAGGCGCCTCGATCGACGTTGCCGGCGCGGCCTATTTCTCGACCGGTCAGGAACTGCGCCTTGCAGACGGATTGTCCTTCTCGACCGTCACGCCGGACGGATCGACCTTTTCCGCCGCCGCGCCGGAAGCGTTCGGTTTCCTCGGCGGGCAGGGCGACATTTCGATAACCGGCGCCGGTCCGGCCTTTGCCTCGACGGCAGGCGAGTTGCACCTTGCTGCTGCCAATGTTTCCATCGACGGGGTCATAGGCAGCTCCGTGCTCGATCTCATCGCATTGGGCGACGCTGCGGCGGACGTCCCGCTGGCAAATCCCTCGCTGGTAACGGGAAGCGGCCGGATCGGCATCGGCGCGCAGGGCCTTCCGACCGAACTCCAGGCGACCCGGTTGGCGCTTGCAGCGCAAGAGGTCGCGATTCGCGACACGACGCTCACATCGGAGTTTTCGCAGGGGCTCGATCAGGCAGTGGTCGTGCGTGCGGGAAACCTCTCGATCGAGAACAGCCAGCTTTCCCTGCAGAATTCAGGCGGATCGGACAGCGGCGGCGTGACGTTGGAGGCGGAAACCGTCAGCCTTTCCGAAAGCAGCCTTGAAACGCTGGCATTGTCTGAGGGCGATGCGGGCGGTTTCGCCATCCTGGCCGACCAGCTGAGCCTCGTCGGCGCATCGGTATCGTCCACGACCAGAGGTGCGGGAAATGCCGGACTGGTCAGTGTCGCGGCTTCCACCGTCGCGTTTTCGGATGGCTCGTTGCTGGCTTCTCAGGCCGGGATCGGATCGTCGGGAAAGGCCGGCGATGTCGTGATCACGGCCGGTTCGCTGAGCATCGACGGATCGATTGTCAGCTCCTCCACTTTCGGCGAGGGCGACGGTGGGCTCGTCAGTGTGCTGGCGGAGGACGTCGGTTTGAGCAACGGCGCCATTGTCGCCGCGCAGGCAGTCCAGTCGACGGGCAACGGCGGCGGCGTCATCATCGACGCGGTTTCGCTGGTGGTCGACGATTCCCAGATCGGAGCTTCGACTTTTACCGCAGGCAACGCCGGAGCCGTGAACATCACGGCGGAAGAGCTCCGCCTCACCGACAATGCCGTTCTTCTCTCGACGGCAGAGGCCGGATCGAGCGGCGATGGCAGCGATATCCTGATCGAGGCGGGCTCATTGATTGTCGATGGGGGGATTATAAGCTCATCGACAAGAGGGTCAGGAAACAGCGGGACCGTCAGCATAGTGTCGGACGACATGGTATTGTCGGCCTTCGCGTTTCTCGGTTCCGCGGCGGATTTCGGCTCGACCGGCAACGGCGGGGATATCCTCATCGACACCGGTTCCCTGACCATCGGCGGCGTTTCGACCGTCAGTTCGGCAACGGCTGGTGAAGGGGATGCCGGCGATATCGGCATCAGGGCCGGCAGCGTCCGATTGTCGGAATTTTCCCTTCTCACTTCCGATGCCTTTGCAGGCTCGTCGGGAGATGCCGGCAATATCACTATCGAGACCGACGATTTCCTCGCAACCGGCGCAGACATCACGAGCGGAACGGCCGGAAGCGGCGATGCCGGTCATGTCACCGTCCGCCCCCTGGGAGAAAGCGGACCGGAAGGCAGTTCGATCGTGCTTGCCAATCTGGCCTCGATCAGCACCTTCACCGGCAGCAGCGGCGACGCCGGCATGGTCAGCGTTTCTGCCGACGACATCAGCTTGTCGGGCTTTGGTCAGCTTATTTCCGAGGCCGATCCCGGTTCGACCGGCAAGGCCGGCAGTGTACTGATCGAGGCGGGCACGCTTGTCGTCGACGGTTCGCTGATCAGCTCGGCCACCTTTGGCGAAGGCGACGCCGGGCTGGTCAGCGTGAAGGCGGCCGAGGCCCGGGTATCGAACCTGACCTTCGTCGGCTCGACGGCGGAAAGCGGGTCGAGCGGCGATGGCGGCGACGTCCTGATCGATGCGGGATCGCTGACCGTTGACAACTCCGGGATCAGTGCCGCCACTTTCAGCGCGGGCGATAGCGGTGACCTTGTGATCGGGGCGCAGACGCTGGTCATAAGCGACTCCTTCGTCGGCGCTTCCACCTTCGACGAGGGCGATGCCGGAACCCTGATTCTCGATGCAGGCGACATCATTTTGCGGAACCGTGCCTTCGTCGTTTCTCAGGCCGATCTCGGTTCTACCGGGGATGCCGGCGACATACTGATTTCGAGCGACAGGCTGATGCAGGACAACAGCCTGATCTCGTCTTCCACTTTCGGCGAAGGCGACGCCGGGTCGGTGACCGTCACCGGCCGCGACGGTGACGCCCCCGCGAGCAATGGGGTGTTCCTCTCGAGCGCCAGCGAAATTAGCTCGCAGACGGTGGGATCGGGCGATGCCGGCTTCGTGAGCGTAACCGCCCATGAAATCGAACTTGCCGGCCAGTCTATCATTACCTCGCAAACGGACTTGGGGACATCGGGCATGGCAGGCGAAGTGGTCGTCGATGCGCAGACGGTAACCCTGCTTTCCCGCTCGCTGATCAGCTCTGCGACTGCGGGCAGCGGCGATGCGGGCGAAGTCGACCTGACCATTGCCGTCCTGAATGTCGAAGATGGCTCGATCACTGCTTCCACGGTCGGGTCAGGCGATGCCGGATCCATTCTCATCGCCTCCGATACGATTGTCCTGGGATCAGGCGGCTTCATCGTCAGCGCCGCCGGCCCCGATGCGACCGGCGATGCGGGCAACGTGCTGATCGATACGCGCCGGCTCCGTTCCGGCGGCGGCGCCATAGAGGCACGCTCGGTCGGCCCCGGCAAGGCCGGTTCGATAGAGGTTAGCGCGGAAATCGTGGAACTGGAGGAAGGCGGCTCGATTTCGACCAATTCCAGCTTCGGGCCCGCGGGAGACATCGACTTGTTTTTTCCGCGCAACGGCTATCTGCGGCTCTCCGGTGAGGTGCCAGGCGTCATCAGCACCACATCCGGGCCCAACACCGGCGGCAGGATCACTATTTCCGATCCCTATCTGATCGTTTCGGATGGCGGCAGCATTCTGGCGCTGGGCGAAGTCAGCGGCGCGAATGTGCAGATATCCTCGGACTATTTCCTGCGCTCTGCCGACCGGATCAATCTGCTGTCTGTCAACGGCGACCTGGTTCTGGACAGCCAGTTCAGCGATCTGAGCGCGGGGACAGAGACACCCGATATCGCGTATGTCGATGCGTCCTCGGTCCTGAGCGGCCAGTGCGCCGGCACGCGTGCCACCGGGCAGGCAAGCCGCTTTACCAGCCGGGTCACGGGGCCCTATGTTTCCGGACTTCCGCTGTCCCGGAAACCTCGCGAGGAACCAGACCGGCAGGCGATCGCGCTGCCCCAACTCTCACTGTGTGCGGGGCTATGACAAGAAGGCTCAACCTGTTCCTTTTCATGTGTGCGGCAATGGTTGCTTCCAGCCAGACGGCGGACGCGCAACAGCCCGGTCCGTCCAGTCTGCGCGACCGCACCGGCCCCAATTCCGAAATGGCCTTGCCGGATTATTCCGAACCGCGCGAAGCGACGCTGCCCGCGCCTCCCGCGCCGCTTCCTCCGCCCGTGAGCGGAACCGCGTTGTTCTCCGCCGTCGAGATCGAGGACGCGGCCAGCCTCTCCGCACCCACCCGGCCCAACTGGCAGCCGCAGGTGTCTGAAGACTCCGATATCGCGCTTTCCCGCACGGACGCGCTCGACGCCGACTGGATCCGCGAGCAGTTCCGTCGCAACGGTATGATTGATCAGCCGGTTCCGCTGGACCGGCTGGTGTCGCTCATCCAGCTCATCAACCGCGCCTTCATTGCCAATGGGTATATCAATTCGGGCGTGCTGCTGGCCGGACAGCCGCCGCAAGACGGCGGAACGCTCTCGCTGCGGCTCATAGCCGGCCGGGCCGTGGGCGCCGACGGGGAGGCGAGTGTATCGGTAGGCTGGGGCGCGGCGGGTCCGCTGGGTCTGAGCGAAACCTACATCAAACAGCGCATGACAGCCGCCGATGACGTTCCGCTCAACGCGATCGCCATCGAGCGCCAGTTCCGTCAGCTCACCGAGGATCCGGCAATCGCCACCGTCAATGCCGATCTCCAGCCCGGCGGCCGCCCCGGCGAAGCACGGCTTTCCCTCATCGTCGATCCCGCGCCCCGCTACGACCTCTACTTGACAGCCGCGAACAACCGTTCCCCCTCGATCGGCGGGGAGCGCTTTGCAGCGGGCGGGGCGATGCGCAATGCCTTCAGGGCCGGCGACCTGCTTAGCGCCGAGGCGGGAATCACCGGCGGACGGGGCGACGCGCTTGCCAGCTATGAAATCCCGGTTTTCGATCCTGCGACGAGCCTGTTGTTGCGCGGCGGATACAACGACGCGGCGGTCGTCGATCCCCAGCTTCGTCCTCTCGGGATCGAGGCACGCGACTGGCATATCGAAGGCGGCGTGAGCCGGACCGTTTTCCAGAGGCCGCTGCTGCCCGGTCGCAATCCCGGTAAATGGCAAGCGGCGCGAACCGTCACCTTGGGCCTGCGCGTCACCCACCGCAAATCGCGGACCTATCTGCTGGGAGAGCCGTTTTCCTTCAGCCCCGGTTCGGTGAACGGCAGAACCGAATTCACCGCGCTGCGTCTGACCGCGGACTGGATCGAGCGCGGGATCGGCACGGTTTTCGCCCTGTCGTTGACGGGAACGCAGGGGCTCGACGGAACGCGCAGCGACATTCCCGGGCTTCTGTCGCCCGACCGGGATTTCCGTTCGATCCGGGCGCAGGCAAGCCTTGCACGGCGGCTGGGCGACAAGGGACTGGAGCTGCGCGCGCGGCTGGGCGGCCAGTGGGCCGACGGCATCCTCTATTCGGCGGAACGCTTCTCGGCCGGCGGCGCGCAAAGCGTTCGCGGCTATCGCGAAACGCTGTTGCTGGCCGATACCGGGATCAGCGGCTCGCTGGAGCTGGCGCAGAGCTTCAGCCTGACCGGCAAGAGCGGAGCCTTCGACATCGGCCGTTTCACCCTGTCCGCATTCGTTGACGGCGCGCTGCTGCACAATCGGGAAGGGCCGCAACCGGTGCCCAATGAGCTGTACAGTATCGGTGCGAGCCTTGCCTGGAACCCATCGTCCGCCATTTCCGCGCGGGTCAGCTATGGCCATGCGCTCAAGGATGTTCAGCGTGTGGGCAGCAAGGACCTGCAGGATCACGGGGTGCATTTCAGCATCGTTCTCCGTCCGCTCGAACTCTGAACCGAGATACGCTCCGAAGCCGGCATATCTCTTGGACTGGGTCAGCACTGGGGCAGGAACCAGGCCTGCGATTTTCCTACGTCGTGAACATCTGCCATCCTCGGGTGGTTGAACTCTTGCCGGGCGTCCTTTCGTGCAGTCCGCAAACCGATTTTGATTCCGGCAATGTGTCAACTGTCGCCTTGGGATCACAGGTTGCTGATCCGGAAGGAAAAAACGGGGGCGAGGGCCGGTTGACAGGGTGTCGCCTTCGTCAACCTCGGCAGGTGCAATTGCGGAGATGGTTGTGCGCATGCCCCAATCCCGCCGCAAAGTTGCGCTTATGGCGCGGCGCACCCATCTCTGATATGGACGCCGCCTCAGCCAGGGAACCCGGATACGTGACGCAGACCACTGCAGATCAAAGCAAATTGCCGTTCTGGAAACGATCGCATTATCTCGACCGGATGACGCTGGGCGAGCTGGTTTCAGCCTATTTCCAGCACTACACGATCGTCGCCTATCTCTCGATTGCGGCGCTGTGCGTGGTGGGTTTCGCCTTTTTCCCGGCCAGCCCGTGGCAGACCGTGGGCGCGATTGTTGCGGCCGTGGTTATCTATCCGCTGGTCTGGCACCTGCTCCACCAGTATGTCCTGCACGGCCAGTGGATGTACAAGATCAAGTGGCTCTCCTCGACCTGGAAGCGGATTCACTACGATCACCACCAGGACCCCAATCACCTGGAAGTGCTGTTCGGCGCGCTGCATACGACGCTGCCGACCATTGCCATCGCGACCGTTCCCATCGGCTGGTGGATAGGCGGGCCGGGCGGGGCCTTCGCGGCTTTTGCCGCCGGTATCCTCACCACCTGCTATTACGAGTTCATGCACTGCATCCAGCACCTATCGTTCAAGCCGAAATGGAAATGGGTGCAGTTCCAGAAGCAGCGCCACAACGAGCACCACTATTTCGACGAGGACGGCAATTTCGGCATCACCAACTATGCCTGGGACCGCCTGCTCGGGACCTATTACGAGAAGAAGGATCGCCCCGACCGCAGCCCGACCGTCTTCAATCTCGGCTATACCGAGCATGTCGCGGTGCATTACCCCTGGGTGAAGGAGCTTTCGGGCGGGATCGCCAGCGGCCACCCGCGTCGCCGGGCGATCGGCAAGGACGAGTCCGCCTGATCCGGGCGGATTGGCAGGGGCGACCGGGATGAGCGACGTTGCTGTCACCGCGGTGACGACCAGGCGCGAGCGTGCCGAATTCATCGACCTCGCCTATCGGCTGAACGCATCCGATCCCAACTGGGTGCCGCCGTTGCGCGCCGATGTGGCCGAGCTGCTCGATCCGAAGAAGAACCCCTTCTTCGAACATGCCGAGGTCCAGCTCTTCCTGGCGCGGCGCGGCGGCCGGGTGACCGGGCGCATATCGGCGCATATCGATTTCCTCCAGCATACGCTGCCGCCCGAGCAGGGCATGGGGCCGGGCACGGGCAACTGGGGCATGTTCGAGGCAGAGGACGAGCAAAGCGCCGCTGCCCTCATCGCGGCCGCCGAAGCCTGGCTGCGCGAAAAGGGCATGACGCGGATCCTTGCTCCGCTGAGCCTTTCGATCTGGGACGAGCCCGGCCTGCTGGTGAAGGGCTACGATCATCCTCCGGTGATCATGATGGGTCACCACTCGCCGCAGTACCGGGGCTGGATCGAAGGCCGGGGCTATGAGCGCGCCAAGACACTTCTGACCTATGATCTCGATGTCGCTGGAGGCTTTCCGCCACTGGTCAACCGGATCGTCGCTTCGGGCGAGAAGAACCCGCGCATCCGCATCCGCGAGGCTGATACCGGCCGCGTACAGCAGGAGGCGGAAATCCTGTTCAGCATCCTCAACGATGCCTGGTCGCAGAACTGGGGCTTCGTGCCGATCACCGAAAGCGAGATAGGCTACATCACGAAGAAGATGCGCCCCTTGGTAAAGCCGGACCTGCTGCGCTTTGCCGAGCTTGACGGAGAGCCGGTGGCCTTCATGCTCACCTTTCCGGACCTCAACCCCGTGATCAGGCCGTTCAACGGCAAGCTGCTGCCGTTCAACTGGCTCAAACTGCTCATGTGGGTCCGCCATCCGCGCAGTCCGCGCGCGCGGGTGCCGCTGATGGGCGTCGTCAAGCGTCTGCAGGCGTCGCGGATGGCGAGCCAGCTGGCTTTCATGATGATCGAATATATCCGCCGGGCCGGTGTCGCCAACTATGGTTTCGAGACCGCCGAGATCGGCTGGATCCTGGACGACAACCAGGGGATGGTCGCGATCGCCGACGCCATCGACAGCAAGGTCAACCGTGAATACGCGATCTATGCAAAACCGCTCTGATTCATGATTTCCTTAGCCTTGGTTGCATACCAATTGTTCACCATCGACCGTCAGGATTTCGCCCGGCTGTGACTTCGGATGCCGGCACGCGTGCCGGGGGCCGGGATGCAGCAATGACAACGGACCGGTCCCGTCAGGCCTGCGCGGCCTTGCGGATCGGGCAAATTACGGGTGAAGCGGTAATGTATCATCGTTCCTGGCTGTTCGTTCCTGCAAACAGCGAAAAGAAACTGGGCAAGGCCTTTCAGACCGGTGCCGACGTGGTCGTCGTCGATCTTGAGGATTCCGTGCCGGCAGAAGCCAAGCCTGAAGCGAGAGACACCGCGGCGTTGTGGCTCGGTGCCCGTCGTCGCATGCTTGTCGAGCATCGGCCGATCGGGCGCTGGGTGCGGATCAACGCGCTGGAAAGCCAGATGTGGCGCGAAGACCTTGCCGCGGTGATGCCTGCGGCTCCGGACGGTATCGTGCTGCCCAAGGCCTCCGGGCCGGAGGCCGTGCGCAAGCTTGCGGCCGAGATCTACGAATTCGAGCAGCGCCATGAGCTGCCCTCGGGTTCCACCAAGATCCTGCCGCTGGTGAGCGAAACGCCGCACGCGGTCATGACTATCGGCTCCTATGTCGATGCGCCGCACCAGCGCCTGTTCGGGTTTTCCTGGGAAGTAGAGCAGCTTTCCGCCGCGCTTGGCGCCTCGCGCAAGCGGGATGCCAGCGGCAGCTGGACCGGCGCCCTGCAGTTCGCCCGGGCGCAGACGCTGCTGACCGCCCACGCGTGCGGCATAGCGGCGATCGAGACGTTTTCCTCCGACTTTGCCGACGAATGGGGCCTCCGGACCGCAGCTCGGGCCGCGCGCGCGGACGGATTTTCCGGAATGCTCGCGATCCATCCGGAACAGGTGGCGGTGATCAACGAGGCTTTCACTCCGGGTGAGGAAGAGATCGGCGAAGCGCGCCGGGTGGTCGCCGCGTTCGAATCAAGTCCCGGCGAGGAGGTCGTGCAGCTTGACGGCCGGATGATCGACCAGCCGCAGCTCAAGCTGGCGTATCAGATACTCGGCACGGCCGAAGGGCTGGAACAGGCGAACCGGACGCGCGAATCTATTCTCCGGCCGGCATAGCGCCGGCCTCTCCCGCGGCGACTGCCTCGCCGATGGGGTCTGGCTGCGGGGCATTGTCGTCGCCTTCCGTAGAAGCGTCGTCGGAAGCCTGAGCATCTCCGCTTCTGCTGGCCGTGGGTTTTGGGGCAAGCGGAGGCTGCGAGCGCACGGTATCGTATGGGAGCATGTCGTCGCCGATCGAGCGGGCAAGGATTTCTCCGCCCGCCGTATCCTGCCGCTCGGTTTCCTGCTTCCCGCCGCAGCCGGCAAGGGCAAGGATCGCGGCGCTCAGCACGGTGAAGGTCGGTGCGGGTCTCATGAAACGGCCTCCGAAGGACACGGAATGTCGAGCTTGGCAAGAAAATCGCCGATACGTGACAGCAATGCCCGATCCCATGCGTCCTGATCAACATCCAGTCCCAGGCGTTCGAGGCTGGTAACGCCGAATTCCTCGATGCCGCAGGGGACTATCCCGCCGAAATGGGAGAGGTCGGGCGAAAGGTTCACCGCAAAGCCATGCATCGTTACCCAGCGGCGGATGCGCACGCCGATCGCGCCGATCTTCGCCTCGCGCCCGTCGATATCGGTCGTCCAGATGCCGATCCGTCCGTCGCGGCGAAAGCTCTCGACGCCGAAGTCGCGGAGCGTATCGATCACCCAGCCTTCGAGCGCATGGACGAAGCCACGCGCATCGCGCGCCCGGGTCCCGAGGTTGAGCAGGACATAGCAGACGCGCTGGCCCGGCCCGTGATAGGTGTAGCGCCCGCCGCGCCCGGCCTTGACCACTTCGAACCGCGGGTCGAGCAATTCGGCCTCGGCCGCGCTGGTTCCGGCCGTGTAGACCGGCGGATGTTCGAGCAGCCATACCAGTTCGCGCGCCTCGCCGGCGGCGATCGCGGCATTGCGCTCGGTCATCGCGTCGAGCGCCGCGCGATAGGCCACTTGCTCGCGGTCGCGGCGTAATTCGATATGGTCGGGCAGTATCGGCATCTCACGCGTTGCGTGGCGGCATTCACCGCGGTTATCAAGGGGCAGCAGTGAACGGGCAGGGAAAGCACATCATGAAATTCGATGGTAACAAGGCCTGGCAGGACGCCATAGCCGCCGTATCCGCCAACCGCAGCGTGCTGTTTCCGGTCGCCGGGGTGTTCTTCCTGATTCCGGCAATTGTTCAGGCATTCTTCTTTTCCGACCTCCAGGCGCAGGTCCTCAGCAATTTCGGCAATGCCGAAGCGATCTCGGCTGCAATGCAGGGACATTTGGCCAGCTTCTTCCTGGTCGGCCTGCTTTCGGGGGTCGCACAGCTGATCGGATATCTCGCGGTTCTTGCGCTGCTTACGGACCGGACCCGGCCGACCGTTGGCGAAGCGCTGCTTATTGGCGTCAAGTCGCTGCCCACGCTGATCGGGGCTTCGCTGCTGTTCGTGCTGGGCTACGTCCTGCTCAGCATCGTCTACGGGGCAATCGCGGGGGCTATCGTTTCCTTGACCGGATCGACGGCGTCTGCCGCCGTGCTCACGATTCTGCTGTTGGCGGTAATGTTCTACACGATGATAAAGTTGTCGCTTACGCTGCCCGTTGTGATCATCGAGCGCGTGATGAACCCTGTTTCCGCGCTGCTTCGCTCCTGGCGGCTCACCAAGGGAAACAGCTTTCGACTGGGGTTGTTCTATTTCCTGCTGATGCTTGCCTATCTCGTCATTGCCATAGTTGTCGGGATGATCTTGATGGGCGTGCTGACGCTCCTCGGCGGCACTACAGGCAAGATGGGCATACTGCTGGCCGCGACCGTTTCCGGTGCGATCGGAGCGGTGGCCAGCGTCCTGCTCATAGGCATACTTGCTTCGATTCATCGCCAGCTGGCCGGCCCCTCGGCGACCGTAGTCAGCGAGACTTTCGAATAGAAGGCAGGCCTCAGGCCTCGCCGGCGTCTTCCTTCCAGCCCCAGAACAGGCGGCAGGGCAAGACGTTGAGCGGCTCGAACCCGGAATCTATGCGCTTGAAATGCCGCGCCATGAATTCGCGCGCCTTGGCCGAGAACTGGTAGACGAGAAAGGCTCCTCCCGGACGGAGGACGCTCCACGTGGCTTCGGCGATCTTTGGGCCGAGGCCGTCGGGAAGTGTCGAGAACGGCAGCCCGGACAGGACGTAGTCGGCATGACTGTGGCCGTGCGCACGGATGATGTCTTCCACATCGGCAGCCGAACCGAGAACAGCGGTGAAGCGGCTGTCGGAAATCGTCGCCCGCAGATAGTCGATATAAAGCGGGTTGGTGTCGATCACGATCAGCGCGCCGTCGCGCCGCAGTCTTTCCAGTACAGGCCGGCAGAATGTTCCTACGCCCGGTCCGTATTCGACGAAGAGCTTGCATTCCTCCCATTTCACCGGGCCGAGCATCTTGGCGATGGTGAAGCGGGAAGACGGGATGATCGAGCCGACCATCACCGGGTGCCTCAGGAATCCTTCGAAGAAAACTCCCCAGGCACCGAGCATGCGTTTGATCCGGCGCTTGATCCTGTTCGGCAGCGCCTCGCGGGCTAGCTCAGTGCTGGTCATGCTGGAAATATGCCCTGCGTGGTTTCGGCAATTGCGGTGCGTCGGCCCGCCGTTCGCAAATTTGTCCGCTCAATGCAACCCGGCAGTCACAGTCCGTGCGGCCGGGAAGCGTGGCAGAACCGTTCATGCAAGCGTTGGCCGGCACTAGAGGATTTCGTGCACTTTCTCCATCGGGCGGCACAGGCGCGCGCCTTTATCGGTTTCGACGATCGGCCGCTCGATCAGGATCGGTTCGGAAGCCATCGCCGCCAGCACGGTGGCGTCGTCCGCTTGGGGCAGGCCGCGCTCGGTCGCTTCGGTGCCCTTTATGCGAAGGCCCTGCTGCGGCGTGATCTTCGCATCGCGATAGAGCTGGGCGAGTTTTTCGGCGCTTGGCGGGTTCTTCAGATATTCGACCACGGTTACCTCGACGCCTGGCGTTTCCTCGAGAATCGCCAGCGTCTTGCGGGAGGTGCCGCATTTCGGATTGTGCCAGATCGTTGCCTTCATGGT
>JAGREL010000230.1 GCA_020446575.1 Novosphingobium sp.
GACCGGGTGGCGGTGCTGGCGGACAAGCAGGTGATCGCCGTGGGGACGATCCCGGAATTGCTGGCGACGGATCATCCGTGGATACAGGAGTATTTCAACGGTCCGCGGGGGCGGGCGGCCAGGGAAACGCAGGAGCGGGTCAAGGGCATGGACAATCAGCCGGACGCAGGGGCATAAGGCAGACCAATGGAAACACGTGCCAACCATGTGTTCGTAGGCGCGGTCACGCTGGCGCTGATGGCGGCATTGGCCGCGTTCATCATCTGGATCGCGCGGCTCAACGAAGGTGAGCAGAACAGGTACGACATCTTCTTCAGGCAGTCCGTCGCCGGTCTCGCGAAGGGGACGCAAGTGGCTTACGCCGGCGTGCCAGTGGGTCAGATCACGGAAATCGAGCTGTGGAAGAAGGACCCCAGCTTTATCCGCGTGCGCATCGCCGTCGACGACGAAGTCCCGATCCTGATAGGCACGACCGCCACTATCCAGTCCAGCTTCACGGGCGTTTCCGACATACAGCTGGAAGGCGCGGCCAAGGGCGCGCCGCCGATCACCGAGCCGGGGCCGGAAGGCGTCCCGGTGATTCCCACCAAGGCGGGCGGTCTCGGCGCGATCCTCAACAACGCGCCGCTGCTGCTCGAGCGCCTCGCTACTCTGACCGAACGGTTGAACGAGCTGCTATCCGACGAGAACCAGAAATCGATCAGCGGCATCCTCGCCAACACGAACCGGATGACGGCGCAGATGGCCGACGCCTCGCCGCAACTGAAAGGCGTTCTGGCCGAGCTGCAGAACACGCTGAAGCAGGCCACTGCCACGCTGGGCGAATTCGAGAAAGTGGCTGGCCAGGCCAACGATCTGCTGGGCGAGAACGGCGGCTCGCTCGCCAGCGAAATGCGCGATGCGCTGACGTCGGCCCGCAAGGCGGCGGATCAACTCGAAGGTGCGCTGGGCGATACCAGGCCGGGTCTGCGGCAGTTCTCCGAATCCACCCTGCCTGCTGCCGAAGCCGCGATACGCGAACTGCGCGCTACGAGCCGGTCGCTCCGCAACGTAATCGAGAAGATCGACGAACAGGGCGCGGGCGCACTGGTCGGAGGCCCCGATTTGCCGGATTACAAGCCATGAGAAAACGCAACGTAAAGGCCATGGTCACGAAGGCAGCCGCGCTTGCGGCAGTGATGCTGCTCGCTGGCTGCATCAGCTTCAGCAAGAAGCCCCCGGACACGCTGATCAGCCTGACTCCGGAAAGCACCGCGCCGATCGGGAACCTGGGCACCGGTGCGCTGGACAATGCCATTCTCGTGCTGGATCCCGATGCCGACCGCCGGCTCGATGTCCAGCGGGTGCCGGTGCAGGTCGATACTTCGACGGTCGCCTATCTCAAGGACGCGTCGTGGATCGAGCGACCCGCGAGGCAGTTTCGCCGGCTTTTGGCGGAAACGATTCGCGCGAAGTCCGGCCGTCTGGTGATCGAGAGCAACGATGTCGAGGTGAGCAGCAAGCTCGTCCTTTCCGGCCGGCTCACTGACATGGGCTACTACTCCGGAAGCCAGTCGGTAGTGGTGCGCTACGATGCCCTCCTGGAATCCGACGACGGGACGATCCGCTCGCGCCGCTTCGAGGCGATCGTGCCCGGTGTGGCGCCCAGCGCGAGAGCTGTAGCGCCCGCGCTGAACGAGGCGGCCAACGATGTCGCCACGCAAGTCGCGGATTGGGTGGGATAGCGCCTCCGACCAAGCGGCCATCCCAATGGCCCCGGCGATTCCCGATTCGATCGTTCAGGCCTGCGGTCTTCTCACCAGTCCTTGCGGCTGGACCACGCCGAGATCGATGTGAGTGACGAGGCCTGGCGCCGCGTCGCAGACTTGCGGAACGGCGGTGCAGCCGACCAGCGCAGTCCATGTGATCCCCAGAAACGGACGGTGCCCGTCGGCCTCCGGAGCGGCCATGAGATTCAGCTCAAGTGAGGGATTGCCCTCGACCAGTATGCGGTGTCGGCTTTCCCCCAGGTTCCACGCGGGCTCCATGTCGTTGCCCAGAATGTAGTACAGGTGATAGGTGATGAGCGGAGCACCGTCGGCCCACGCCGTCCATTCCCAGTGCTGGCCGGCCACCGTTCCGGCGCGGATGACACCGCCGGTGTAGGCTATGTCGTTCCTTGCCGTGGCGATCTCGTGCTTCTCCGTCAGGTCTTCGATCTTTTTGCCCAGCGACTCCACGAAAAGGGCCATGGACTGGCCGAAAGCGTACATCGCGCCTGTCATGCAGTTCGGCTGGGAAAGCAGTGTCTCGGGATCGAGCCCAAAGCCCATGAACTCGATATAGACCGACGGTGTCTTCTGCTTATCAGCGATCTCGAAGACCTCGACACGATCGATCCGATCCATGAGGCGCGTGAGTGTCAGCGGCAGAATATCGCCCACATAGCCAGGGTGGATGCCGCAACCGTGGAACGAGGTGCCGCCATCCTTGCAGGCTGCCTCGATCTTCTCGACATCGGCGGCGAAATGTTCTGTCGGGTAGACCGGACCGAGCGGCGATACGATGTTCTTGCCCGAGCGCAGGAGGCGGCAGACCATGTCGATGTCCTGCACCAACGGCGAGAAATGCACGCAATCCGCGTCGAGCGCGACGATCTTCTCGACATCGTCCGTCGCGAGCACGCCGGTCGGGGGAAGGCCGACGAGTTCGCCGGCATCCTTGCCGACCTTTTCGGGATTCGTCACCAGAACGCCGACCAGCTCGAAGACCGGATTCTCGATGAAGTGCTGGAGCGAGATCTTGCCGACCGATCCGGTAGCCCACTGGATGACGCGATACTTCTTCTCGGACATGGATTGCCTCTCCTCAAGCAATTGCCGGTGGCCTGGCGGGATGGCCCATGAGCAGGGCCATCCGCCGGCGCGATCAGATGACTGCGCGGACCTGCCCGCCGTCGACGCGGTAATTCGAGCCTGTCACATAGCCCGATCGCGGGCTTGCAAGCAGGCAGACGGTCATGGCGATATCGTCGGGAATACCCAGCCTGCCGGCAGGAGGCAGCACGAAGATCTTGTCGGCAACCATGCGCTCGGTCACTTGCTCGACGGTCATGCTGTCATTCCCGTAGAGGTCTTGCGCAAACCGGATGAGCCCGTCCGTCATGAAAATGCCGGGCGAGATCGTGTTGACGGTAACGCCGGTGCCATCGAGCGATCCGGCCAGGGTGACCGTGTAGTTGTTCAGCGATGCCTTCGCTCCGGAGTAGTCGGAACCCAGCCCGTTGGGCTGCAGTGCGACCGCGCTGGAAATATGGATGACCCGACCAAATTTCTCGGCAACCATATGCGGCACGCAAAGCAGGTTCATCCGGACCGCGGCAAGCGTGTTGCCGTGGTAGGTGTCCACCCATTCGTCGACTGAGATATCCATGGGAGGCCGGCTGCTGGTGTCGCCCGATGCCCCGCCTGCGTTGTTGACGATAATCTGGATGTGTCCTCCAAGCGCCGCCGTCGCCTGCTCGTGCACGGAGGCAGCGCTCTCGTCGTCCGAAAGACTGCCGATGGCAACTCCCGCGGCGTTGATCTCCTGCGCGACTTTCTCGGCTCTTTCGCGGTTGCGGCCGTGGACAACGACCTTGCACCCTTCTTCGACCAACATTCGGGCCATGCCTTCGCCAAGCCCGCTGCTGCTGCCGGTCACAAGTACGCGGCGCCCTGCCAGTTCAAGATCCAACTCGTCCCTCCTTTATCTGTCCATGTCTCGATTGCGATGCCGAATGGACGGAGTATGCACTCGCGTCAATGCGCCCGTGGACGCGGTCGTAACTTCCCGTTTCGGCATCTGTTGGATGGACTATCCGCAGACCGGCCGATCTTCGCGCCGGTCCCCGTCAGACCCGTGCCAGCGCGGCAAAGCGCGCGGCGGTCTCGAAAGCGGCGAAGCGTCTTGCACGGAGGGCTTCGGCTTCGGCGTCCTTGCCCCAAAGCTCCGCCTGCCAGTCCTGTTCGAGATTGGCGGCCCGCCACAGCTCTTCGGGGTCCGCATCGGGGCTGATGGCGGCAAGCGCGATGACCAGCGAAGCGGCAAGACTGGCGAGCGTCCTGAGCGCGGCGAGCGAGAAATCGCTCTCGGCTGAAAGGATCGCCTGCATCCGCGCCAACGTTTCCGGCGGCTGGGGCTGGTGGATCACTCCGGCGATCCGCTCGAAGGAGACGTCCCAGCGGTGTTCCGCCGCCTGGAGCAGCGGTTCCCACACCTCCAGCTGGCGCGCGTGCAGCGGCTCTCCCTTCTCGCCGCGATAGCACAGCGTATCGGTCTGCGCGTAGGGGACCAGATCGGCGATCGCTTCATCGCGGGCCGGCGCCACCACGTCGATCGCGTAATCGGCAAGGTCGCGCAGCACGAAGGCTGCGGGATCGACGGTCTCACCTTGTCCGCTCCATTCCGCTGCCATGGCTTCGGCCAGCGCTTCGTTCGGCACAATTTGCGGCTGCCTGCCCGCCGTCCTGATCCCGCGCCCGTCAAGCAGCACTTGCCAGCCGCCGCCAGCCTGTCCGACGGAAACCTCCTTGTAGAAGCGCTTCATTACAGCGGCGTCTTCCACATTCTGGCGAGCACGCCCGGCATGATCAGGGCGTCGAGCAGGCCGACCACGAACAGCACGTAGCCGACCACATCGGGAACATCGACCTCGCCGTAGAGGATGAACAGTCCCGCCAGAACGAGGCCGACCCCGCTCCAGCGCAGCGCCTGGAGGACGATGAATTTCGCCTTTGCCGGATCGTTGCTCATTGCAGCAGATACTCCCCCAGTTCGGCCGGCGTTTCGGCGACGAATTCCGCGCCGGCGGCCAGCAGTTCCTGCGGATGATGATAGCCCCAGTCGACGCCGATGGCACGTACGCCGGCATCGCTGGCCATCTGCATGTCGAATGCGGTGTCGCCGATCATCACCGCCTGACCGGGATCGGCGGCCGCTTCGAACAGGGCGGTTTCCAGCATTGCCGGATGCGGCTTGGAGGGATGACGGTCCGCCGTCTGCAGCGTGACGAAGCGGTCGGCGATGGCGTTGGTGGCCAGGCAGTGGGCCAGCCCCCGGTCCGACATGCCGGTGGCGACGCCCAGCGTCCAGCCGCCGGCACGCAGGCGATCGAGCAGCTCGACGATGCCTGCGAACAGCGGCTGTGACAGCTCGCCCGCCGTCCGCGCGGCGCGAAAGGCCAGCTTGTAGGATTCCGCCAGCGCCTGATGGGTTTCGCCCGGCGCATCGGGCAGCAGCCGGCGCATCGCCTGCGGCAGGCTGAGCCCGACCGCGCGCCTGATCTCATTGCGTTCGGGCGGGCTCAGGCCGAATTCGCCGAAGGCCTTCTCCATGGCCTGGCAGATGCTGGCCTGCCCGTCGACGAGCGTGCCGTCGCAATCGAAAACCGCGAGCAGGACGCTCATCAGCGCCTGCCCTTCTTCGGCGAAGGTTTGCGCCCTGGCGTACTGCCGCCCCGCCGCCGCCGTTCGCCGCGCCGTTCCTTGCGGTATTGTTTGGCGTGCGCCTTCGCCGCCGTCTTCTTCTGGCCGCGGCTCGGTTCGGCGGGCTCGGGCGGGAGTTCCGCCCCATCCGTTTCATCGAAGCCGAGCTGCGCCATGCTGGCGGAAAAATGCTCGGGCAGGGGCGCCGTCACGTCGATCTGGTCGCCGTCCGGATGATCGATGATCAGCCGGCGCGCATGCAGATGCATCTTGCGGCTGATGCTGCCGGTGAGGAAGGCGTCCTGCCCGCCGTACTTGCCGTCGCCGACAATCGGGTGGCCGATCGCGGCCAGATGCACGCGCAGCTGGTGGGTGCGGCCGGTCAGCGGCTGCAGCTCGAGCCAGGCGGCGCGATTGCCGGCGCGGTCGATCACGCGGTAGCGGGTGCGGGCCAACTGGCCGTTCTGCTCGTCGACATACATCTTCTCGCCGCCCGTTCCGGGCTGCTTGGCCAGCGGCAGGTCGATGAGGCCGTCATCGATGTCGGGCACGCCGACGACCAGCGCCCAGTAGATCTTGCGCGCCGTGCGGCCGGAAAAGCGCTTCGAGAAGAATGCCGCGCTGCCTGGCGTGCGGGCGATCAGCAGGACGCCGGATGTGTCCTTGTCGAGCCGGTGGACAAGGCGCGGGCGCGGGCCGTCCGCCGCGAAGGCATCGAGCAGGCCGTCGACATGATGCGTCGTGCGGCTGCCGCCCTGCGTTGCGAGACCGGGCGGCTTGTTGAGCACGATGGCCGCGCGGTCCTGTTCGATGACCATCGCTTCGGCCTCGGCGACTTCCTCGTCGGTCAGCTCACGGCGAGGCTTGGGCGCGCGCGAGGGCAGGGTGCCGCCCGGCGGTACGCGCAGCACCTGGCCGGTGGACAGCCGCGCGGACGGATCGGTGCGCTTGCCGTCGAGCCGGATCTGCCCGCTGCGCGCCCAGCGCGAGACGGTGGCATGGCCCACTTGCGGCAGGTGCCGCTTGAACCAGCGGTCCAGCCGCACGCCGTCATCGTCCGGCTCGACGGTGAACTGGCGGACCCGGTCTTCCTGAGCTTTGCCGGCGGCGGTCATCCCATCGCCCGCATGATCGCCAGCCCCGCGAACAGGCCGGCGAAGCCCGCAATCAGCGATGCCGCGACATAGGCAGCGCCCAGCCCCATCGCGCCGCGCTCCACCTGCAGCGCGAATTCCAGGCTGAACGAAGAGAAGGTGGTGAAACCGCCGAGCAGCCCCACGCCCAGCAGCAGCCGCCAGTTCTCGCCGCCGTGGCCATGCCGGGCGAGCCATCCGACCAGCAGCCCCATGACGAAACTGCCGAGCACGTTGCAGGTCAGCGTCGACCAGGGAAATGCCGTTGCGGCATTGGGCCCGAGCCATGCGAGGTAAAGCCGGCCGACCATGTGGCGCAGCCAGGCTCCCGCGCCGCCGCCGACGGCGACGAGCAGGGAATGTTGGAGAAAGGGAGAGGAAGCCATGCCTTGGCCTTTAGCGGCGCGCAGTCTGCAATGCCACTGCGACGTTCCGGACCCCGCGGCACGGCGATGTCTTGCGTTTCGCTCCGGCAGAATGTGACAATTGTTCCAGACCGGGTGGCTGCCCTGCGTCATTGCGTTTTGCGCGCAATCACGCGCAGCTGGAGTAAGGCGCAATGAGAATGTTCATAGATACGCATGAAAAGGCCAACGGCACCTTTCCCGCAGGCATATCCAAGCCCGATCTGGCAGGTTTCTTCGAGAAATATCTCGAAGCCTGCCGCGCCGAAGGGGTGACGAGCCTGCGCATCCATGTCGGGCTCGACGAAGGCCGCGCCTTTTGCGTGAACCTCGCCGCCGATGCCGATGCCGTTCGGCGCGCGCATGACCGGGTTGGCCTGCCCTTTGACAACATCACCGAAGTAACGGACCTATCGGCTTTCGACCTGTTCGCAGGCGCTGTGGCGGCCTGAAGGATATGCGGTGATCGACGCGGACGAGCTTGCAGTGGCGTTTCCCTTTGCGCCGGGCCTCAGCGCCTCGGCGCAGATGAAGCTGCGCGAGCAGGTCCGCGTCGTGTCCGTTCCGGCGCGGGCGGGTCTGTTGCAGCCCGGCGATGCGGTGAGCGGAGCCTATTTCGTCGAAGCCGGATCGATCCGCGTTCATTATCTCGATGCCGACGGCCATGAAGGCACGCTTTACCGGATCGAACCGGGCGAGAGCTGCATCATCGCTCTCAACTGCCTGTTTTCGGCCATGCGCTATCCCGCCTTTGCGGAAGCAGGCGACGACGGTGCCCGATTCGTCGTGCTCGAGGGCGCGGCAGCGCGTGAGCTGATGAGCGAAGACCCCGCTTTCCTGCAAGCGATGTTCGAACAGGTGTCGACGCGGCTCTACGGTCTTCTCGCCACGCTGGAACAGGCCATCCGCCTGCCAATGGAGGCGCGGCTTGCCTGTCTGCTGCTCGATCTGGCCGATAGCGAAGGCGCGATTGCGCTGTCGCAGGAGCGGCTTGCCAGCCATCTTGGTACGTCGCGCGAAGTGGTCTCGCGGCTGCTGCGCGCGCTGGCGAAGGACAGGCTGGTCGAAAGCGGTTACGGGAAACTGCGTTTGCTGGATCGTAGCGCGCTGAGCCGCCGCTGCACCTAGGCTGGACGCCACCTGTTCATCTCGCGGACGAAGCGCGCAAATTCTTGCTATTGAGCCTGGTTGCTGCTATCGGGAAATCATCCGAGGGCCAGTCCAAGGGACTTGGCTCCTTTTTTTGCGTGTTTAATTCAGGACTTATCCCGCCTGATGTGTCGCGGGAACAGTCCGGTTTTGTGAGGTGTGACGGTTTATGCAAATCATGGTTCGCGACAACAATGTTGATCAGGCCCTTCGTGCGCTCAAGAAGAAGCTTCAGCGGGAAGGCGTCTATCGCGAAATGAAGTTGCGCCGTCATTATGAAAAGCCGTCGGAAAAGCGCGCCCGCGAAAAGGCGGCCGCCATTCGCCGCGCCCGCAAGCTGGAGCGCAAGCGGATGGAGCGCGACGGCGTCAAGTAAGCTTGATTGCCAATCGCGGTTACGCCATGAGGGCGCGGACTGAATCCCGCGCCCTTTTGCGTTTCTGAAGCCAGGAAAACACGATGACCGAAATCACGCGCGTTCCCCTCCAGCCGATCGCCAAGGGGGCACTGCCCAAGCTGTGGCTCGGCGTTGCCGCAATCGCCCTTGCCGCAGGCGGAATCGCCTGGGCGGCGCTGCCGCAGGTGGTCGATATCGAAACACTCAGCGAAGGCAGCGGCGGTTTCCCGGCGTCCGACGATGTCGCCTTGGTCAACTACAAGGGGACGCTTCCGGACGGGAAGGTGTTCGACGAGGGCAAGCAGGCGGTGTTCCCGCTGTCGGAAGTGGTTCCGGGCTTTTCCAAGGCACTCGAACAGATGCAGCGCGGCGGCAAGTACAAGGTCGAGATTCCCTCCGAGCTTGCCTATGGCGACAAGCAGATGGGCGATATCCCGCCGAACACCGATCTGACGTTCGAGATCGAGCTTCTCGATTTCATCAATCGCGCCGATTACGAGCAGCAAATGCGGATGATGCAGCAACTGCAACAGATGCAACAGTCGCAAGGCGGTTCTCCGCACGGCGGCATGCCGCCCGGACCGCCTCCGGCTCCATAGAAGTGGGGCAGGTGGAATCGACGTTTGTTCTATTCAGGCGTCCGTCACCCTGAACCGGTTTCAGGGTCCATTTCTCCTCTCGCACCTTTGGTCTCAGAGGCGGGATGGACGCTGAAACAAGTTCAGCATGACGAAAAGGAAAACGAGAATCTTCAGTTTCAGCTGACTAGCTGATGCAGACTTTTAAGGAATAGCCATGTCGGTCGATACCGAAACGGTGGCAAAAATCGCCGCTCTCGCCCGCATCAAACTGGGCGATGACGAGCTTGCGGCGATGGTGCCCGAACTCAACGCCATTCTCGGCTGGGTCGAACAGCTCGGTGAAGTCGATGTCACCGGCATCGAGCCGATGACCGCCGTGATCGAGAACCACCTGCGCCTGCGCGATGACGTGATCGACGCCGATCCGCTGACCGGCGGCGGCATCCGCGACAAGGTGCTCGCCAACGCGCCGGCGGCCGAACACGGCTTCTTCGGCGTGCCCAAGGTGATCGAATAATGACCGATCTCACCGAACTCGGAGTTGCCGCGATCCGTGACGGCGTGGCCAAGGGCGACTTCTCGGCCGTCGAAGTGGCCGAAGCCTTCAACGCCAACGTCGCCGCCGCGAAGGATGCGCTGAACGCCTTTATCGTCGCCACGCCCGAAAAGGCGCTGGAAGCAGCGAAGGCGACCGACGAGAAGCGCGCGAAGGGCGAGCCGCTGGGCAAGATGGGCGGTGTGCCGATCGGCATGAAGGACCTGTTCGCCACGGCCGGTGTGCAGACCACGGCGGCCAGCCACATCCTTGAAGGCTTCACCCCGGAATACGAGAGCACCGTGTCCCGCAAGCTGTGGGAAGCGGGCGCGGGCATGCTCGGCAAGCTCAATCTCGACCAGTTCGCGATGGGTTCGTCCAACGAGACCAGCTATTTCGGCAATGTCGTCTCGCCCTGGCGCAGGAACGATGGCGGGAATGCGCCGCTGGCTCCCGGCGGTTCCTCGGGCGGTAGTTCGGCAGCGGTGGCGGCGCGGCTCTGCCCGGCGGCGACCGGCACCGACACAGGCGGTTCGATCCGTCAGCCCGCCGCCTTCACCGGCATCACCGGCGTCAAGCCGACATACGGGCGCTGCTCGCGCTGGGGCAT
>JAGREL010000231.1 GCA_020446575.1 Novosphingobium sp.
ACTGGTAGACGTCGTAGTTGGGCCAGGCCTTCACCGCCTCTGCCCAGAGCTGCTCGCGCTCCGGCGACTCCGCCGTCCGCGCCGTGGCCTGGAAGACGTCGCCCTTGATCTGGACCTCCAGATTGGGGTCTTCGAGGATGTTGAGGTACCAAGCCGGGTGCGTCGGCGATCCGCCCTTGGAAGCGATGATCACATATTTGTCGCCGACAGGAGTGTAGATGATCGCATTGGTCCGCAGCTTGCCGCTCTTGCGTCCCTTGCTTGTGAACAGCAGGATCGGCACGCCGTTCCACAAATAGCCGGTCTCACCGTTGGTCTCGCGGTAGATCCGCACATGTTCGTCGCCGATCAGGGTTATGTCGGTTCCGGTGCCGGGTGCCTTCTGCTGCGTCTGTTCGCTCATGGTCGAATCGCCTCATCCTTCACAATGGTGAAATATTGTTCGTGAGTCAGGCTAGCGTGTCCGCGATGTCAAGACCATAGCCTATCCAAGGCGGACGCGCGGGAAGCCTGCACCGGCCTCCGTTGCCACGGACAGGCGACCGCTTACGTTTCGTTCCGCTCGCTTTAGTACGCTCGGCCAGCTATGCTGGGATCAGTAAAAATTGCGCCGCAAGACCGTGACGCTGCGATCTTCCCGCGCCATCGCCATCACATGCGCGCCGGGATAGGCAATGCGCTCCAGTTCGTTGGTGGGGATACGCGGCCATGGGTTCATGTCGCGAATGAGCGTCTCGTCGCTGACATGCACGGTCACCAGCTCGTCATCCTCGGTCCGGATCGTCACATCGGTACCGTCCACGCTGTCGACCGCTCCGATCACCGGCTGCGGAGCCCAGGCGGGAATCGCCCGCACATCGAGTGACATGCGAATTTCGTCGGAGGGATTGGGCAGCGCCGTATGGGCGGTGAGGTAATTGAAGATCAGCACATCTCCCACGCGGAAGTCGGCCGACCGCCACGCGTCCTCCGGGATGGTGCCGAAAGGGATGGCATTGCCCTCAACCGAGGTATCGTGGAGGATCCCGCGCTTGTGCGTGCCGGGCGCCACGGCAAAGCTGCCGCTATCCATGTCGACGTCGCGGATGGGCATCCAGCAGATCGTGAACAGCATGCCCTCGTTGTAGAAGCCGTCCTGATGGCGGCCCGAGAAGATGTCCTGGCCCTCCGCGACCGGCCCGGTCGGGAATCCCGAGCGATGCGCCGCGATCGGAATCCACACCGGCTCGGCATCGAAAATGTCGCGCATGATCGCGTTGAGTTCCGGTTGCTTGACGACTTCGTGCCACACCGTGGTGCCGAGCGCGTCGCAGGGACGCCACGTCTTCGTGACCCTGCCGGTCCAGACCGGAGCTTCCACGACCGGATCGATCAGCCCTTCATCGGCAAGTGCGCCGCGATACTTCTCGCGAGCCCAGGCGATCAGTTCGGGGTCCATCACACCGCGAAGGTACAAAGCGCCTTCGTCCTCGTACCTTTGACGAAGTGCCGCGGCATCTCCGATCAGCGATGTGCTGTCGGTAAGCGGCGTGACGTCGATCATTTTCCTGCTCCACATCGAAACCTGCTTTTGGGCCGATGGGGACATTTCCCGCCGGTCTTGCCACCCCCCTGCGTCCGGAAATCTCGCAGGAAAGCCAGATTCGGGGCCCGCAGTGCGATCCTGAACCAGGCAGGTACGCGCGCTATGCCGCCTCGTCTTTCGCGTCGAGGCCATAGGCGGTGTGCAGAACACGCACCGCAAGCTCGGTTTCGTCCGCGTCGATCAGCACCGAAACCTTTATCTCGCTGGTCGAGATCGCCTGGATGTTGATGCCGCGATCGGCCAGCGTCTTGAACATGGTGGCTGCAACGCCTGCATGGCTGCGCATGCCGACGCCGACGACGCTGATCTTGGTGACATTGTCGTCGGCGATCATGCGGAAATAGCCGATCGTCTCCTTGTGCTCTTCCAGCAACGCCTGGGCACGCGCGAGGTCGGCCTGCGGCACCGTGAAAGTCACGTCGGTCTCGCCCTTGTCCTTGGCGACGTTCTGGATGATCATGTCGACATTGATATTGGCAGCCGCGAGCGGAGTGAAGATCGCGGCGACGGCGCCCGGCCGGTCGGGCACGCGGGTCACGGTGACCTTGGCCTCGTTCTTGTCGGCGGCGATGCCGGTGATGAGCTGGCGTTCCATGTCCAATCCTTCCAGTTCCTCGTCGCTGACGATCATCGTGCCGGGCAGATCGTCGGCCAGCGGCGCATCATCGTCGACGAAGCTTGAGAGCACCTGCACCCGCACGCCTTCCTTCATCGCAAGGCTGACCGAACGGGTCTGCAGCACTTTGGAGCCGACCGACGCCAGCTCCAGCATTTCCTCGTAAGTGACGTTCTTGAGCTTTTTCGCCCTGGCGACGATGCGCGGGTCGGTGGTGTAGACGCCGTCGACATCGGTGTAGATATCGCAGCGGTCAGCCTTTACCGCGGCCGCCACCGCCACCGCGGACGTGTCCGAACCGCCCCGGCCCAGCGTCGTGACCCGGCCGGACGGCGCGATGCCCTGGAAACCGGGAAGCACCGCAATTTCGCCTGCCTGCATCGAGGCGATCACCGCGTCGGAATCGATCTCCTCGATCCGCGCCTTGGCATGGGCATCGTTCGTCCGCACCGGCAGCTGCCAGCCCAGCCAGCTCCGCGCCTTGCAGCCCATAGCCTGCAAGGTAAGCGCAAGGAGCCCGGCCGTGACCTGTTCCCCGGAGGAAACGACGACATCGTACTCGGCCGGATCGTAGAGCGCATTGGCCTCGCGGCAGAAGTTCACCAGCCGGTCCGTCTCACCGGCCATGGCCGAAACGACCACCGCGACTTCGTGGCCCGCTTCCTGCTGGCGGCGCACGATATTGGCAACGCGGCGGATGCGCTCGGTACCGGCCATGGAAGTGCCGCCGAATTTCATCACGATGCGCGCCAAGGTCCGTGTGCTCCCTTTGCTGGATTGCGTGTCGGCGCGCTGTTAGGGATGTGACATGAGCAATGCAACCATCCGTCCCGCCGAAGCGGCCCATTTCGGCGCGCTGGCCGCCGATTGGTGGGATCCGAAAGGCTCGTCGGCCATGCTGCACCGCCTCAATCCGGTGCGGCTGGGCTTCATCCGCGATTCCATCGATTCGCACTGGCACGCGGACCCGCGCTCGCTGAAGCCGCTTGCGGGCAAGCGCGCTCTCGATGTCGGCTGCGGCGCGGGGCTGTTGTGTGAACCGCTGGCACGGCTCGGCGCCGAGGTGACCGGAGTGGACGCCGCCGAGGAGAATATCGCGGCGGCGCGCGAACACGCGGCAGGCTCGAACCTTGCCATCGATTACCATTGCGGGGATGTCGCCACGCTGGGCCTGTCCGGCTTCGACCTCGTTTCGTCCCTCGAAGTGGTCGAGCATGTCGCCGACAAGCAGGCTTTCATCTCCGCGCTTGCCGCCGCGATGAAGCCCGATGGGCTGATGGTGCTGTCGACGCCGAACCGCACGCCGCAATCACGCCTGCTGATGGTGGGAGCGGCCGAGCGTCTCGGCGCAATCCCGCGCGGCACGCACGACTGGGACGATTTCGTCACACCCGGCGAATTGCGCGACCTGCTGGCCAACGCCGGGCTTGTCATGGGCGAACCGCGCGGCATTTCATGGTCTCCGGCGAAAGGGTTGCACCTCTCTGACAGCCTCGCGCTCAACTATATCGTGACGGCACAGAGAAACTGAAATCGCTGCAAGACCGGACCGGGCGGAATCAAGCCTGGCCGAAATGAAAGGAGAGCCGGACAGGCCATCGCCATGGAAAAGGTCAGCTTCATCGATGAGGAAGTGCAGCGCTGCCCCTTCGCGGCCTACGCGCAAGTGCGCGACGCGGGGCCGGTCTATTTCGACGAGAGTTGCGGCTACTACATCGTCACCGGATATGACGAAGTGCGCAAATGGGCGGCCGACACGGAAAACCTGTCGAACGTGACGGGCCTGCTGCTGTCCTTCGATTCAAAGCCTTACCAGCAGAGGATCAACGACATCTACGAAACGCGCGGCGTGCTGCCGATGAACACGCTCACCGTGTCCGATCCGCCGCTCCACACTTTCCACCGCTCGCTGGTCGACAAGGCCTTCACCGCTTCGCGCGTCAGGCAGATGGAGGACTATCTCCAGAGCATCATCGACGGGATGATCGACGAATTCATCGATCGGGGCGAATGCGACTTCTATGCCGATTTTGCGGCGAAGGTGCCGATCCATGTCATCGCCAGCCAGCTGGGCGTCGAGCTGGAAGACATCGACTGGTTCAAGGAGTGCTCCGACGCGGTGATCGCCGAGAGCAATCCCGGCAATGACGAGGAAACGCAGGTCGCGATCACCAGCAAGATCACCGAGCTGCAGCAGTTCATCATGCGCAAGATCGGCGAGTTCCAGGAGAAACCGGGCGACTGTCTGCTGAGCGATCTGGTCCACGCCGATGACAACGGTCGCAAGATGTCGATGCGCGAAATGGTCTCGATCATCCTCATCCTGCTGGTGGCCGGCAACGATTCGACCGCGCTCGCCATGACCAGCGCCATGCACCGCATGATCGCCCACGGGCTGGAAAACGAGCTGCGGGCCGATCCTTCGAAGATCCCCAACTTCGTCGAGGAAGTGCTGCGGCTGGAGGCGCCTGTGCAGGGACTCTACCGGCGCGCGGTCAACGACATCCGGATCGCCGATACGGACATTCCCGCCGGCTCGATCGTCGTCATGCGCTTCGGCGCGGCCAATCGCGATCCCGCGCAGTTTCCCGATCCCGACGCGCTGGATGCGGCACGCGGCAACGCCCGCAACCATCTCGCTTTCGGGACGGGCCCGCATTTCTGCCTCGGCAACCAGCTCTCACGCGGCGAGCTACGCATCGCGTTCAACACGCTGCTGAGGCGGATGCGCAACTTCCGGCTGGCCGATGGCGAGGACGCTGCGGCATGGATGTCGCACTTCCTTGTCTACGGGCCGGTAAAGCTGCAGATTGCCTTCGACAGAATCTGAAGCCGGCCCCCGTTAGTCGGGTAGCCGGCCGATTCAGGCGGGAGAGGCCAATGAACGAGATGAGCAGCACGGGAAGCGTCGAAAAGCCGGTCGTGATCCCGATCGAAGCCTATGTTTCGGAGGAATACGCCAAGGCGGAAGGCGAGAGGCTGTGGCCGAAAGTGTGGCAGATCGCCTGCCGCGAGGAAGAACTCGCGAAAGTCGGCGATTACGTCACTTACGACATCCTCGACGAATCGATCATCATCACCCGGTCCGCTCCCGACAGGATCGCCGCCTATTACAATGTCTGCCAGCATCGCGGCCGGAGGCTGACCGAAGGCTGCGGCCATGCTAATCAGTTCTATTGCCGGTTCCACGGCTGGTCGTGGAACCTCGACGGATCGAGCCGCGAAGTGGTCGATCAGGAGGACTGGGACGGCGCGCTGAACGACGAGAATCTCCGCCTGCCGGAAGTGAAAGTCGGTTTCTGGGGCGGCTGGGTCTGGATCAACATGGACCCGGACTGCGAGCCGCTTGAGGACTATCTGGGACCGGCCGCCACACTGCTCGCTCCCTTCGAACTGGACAAGATGCGCTACAAGTGGCGCCAGTGGCTCTATTTCCCGTGCAACTGGAAGACCGCGCTCGAGGCTTTCAACGAGAGCTACCACGTCACCGCCTCTCATCCCCAACTGAGCCGCTGGGTCTGCTACAAGCACTGGAGCCGGGCGGAAGGCCGCCACGCCCACCACGGCGTCGCCGCTCCGAGAGGCGAAGGCGCGACGGGCGGTTCGGGCCTGAACAGCATCAACGTGCGCGGCAGCGACGATCCCCGCGTCGCGGTTGCCGAACAGTTGGAGGAACTGAAGCGCACGCTGGACACGACCACCACGGACACCCTCGTCAATGCCGCGCAGCGCCTGGTCGACGAGTTGCCGGAAGGCACGCCCGCGCACGAAGTGGCTGCCCACCTGATGGAAACGGCGATCCGCGAAGACGCCGAGCGGGGTGTGCAGTGGCCCGAAATGACGCACGAGCAGATGGAAGAGGCCGGTTTCGACTGGCACCTCTTCCCCAACTCGGTGATCCTGCCGGGCCTGACCTTTGCCCTGTGTTACCGTGCCCGGCCCAACGGCCATGATCCCAACAGCTGCATATTCGATGTCTATGCACTCGAACGTTTCCCCGAGGGCGAAGAACCGAAGACCGAATGGATATTCGAACCCGACCCGACCGAGGAAAAGTGGCGGCTGATCCTGAGCCAGGATTTCGGCAACATGCCTGAAGTCCAGAAAGGCATGAAATCGCGCGGCTTTCGCGGAGCCCGGCCCAATCCGAAGGAGGAAGTGGCAGTGATCAACTTCCACCGGATTCTGGCCGAATACATGGGCTCGGGTGCTCCCAAGCCCATTGTCTGACGCGGTCGCCGCAAACGCGAATCAGCCAGGCCGGGCGATTTCGGCGAGGACCGGCCAGACCTGCGGGTCACCGTTTCTTGAGCTTCGGCAACACCTCGGATGCGAACAGCTCCAGCATTTCCCAGCCGAGCTTGGGGTCGAGGCCGGAAATCAGCGGGGTGAGCGAAACCGGAGTCTTGCTGGCGAATTCCACCGTTTGCTCGGGGGTCATGACATTGAGGAACCCCGCCTTGCGCACCGACTCGATCGTATCCAGCCCGTAGAACGGAGACGTTGTCGTATCGACGTCGCTCGCCCAGGAAGCGTAGCTCTTGACCAGATGCATGATGTGCGGTCCGACCTGCTCCCAGGCCGCTTCCGGATCACGCGCGACATGCACCGCCGGGGTAGTCGACATGATCGGCCCCGGCTGATGACCGACCCGCGCGCATTCCTCCCGATAGAAGGCAATGAGCTTCTGGCAGTCCGGCATCATCTCGGGCTGGAGCACCCACAAGCCAAGACCATGCTTGGCAGCGCGGCGCGCCGCCGCCTGAACGCCGCCGCCGACCAGGATCTTCGGCGGCGTGCTGAACGGCAACGGACGCACGAAGACCTCGCGGCCCTGATAGTCGAACCGTTCGCCGGACAGCGCACGCATGATCACGTCGAGCCCCTCGTCCATCAGCTTCGCCCGATCCTTCAACGATTTGCCGAACATATCGAACTCGGCCTGGACGTAACCCGCGACCAGGGTGGTCGTGAGTCGCCCGCCGCTGATGATGTCGGCAACCGCGATTGTCTCGGCCACTTCGACCGGATCGTGCAACGGCAGCACGATCGCACCGAGGACGATCTCAAGCCGCTTGGTCCGCGCCGCGATGGCTGTCGCCATCAGTGAGGGCACCGGATTATAGCCGTCCTCCGAACAGTGATGCTCGGGAAGGATAACGGCATCGATCCCGATTTCGTCGGCAAAGGCGCACATCTCGAGCGCGGCGTCGTAAAGCTCCCGGGTGGGCGCTCCGAAATCGGGCGCACGCATATCGAAGCTGATAACAGTCTGAAACATAGCCTCTCCCACATCATAAACTTTGTCATGCAAAGCTTTTCGGCTGATCTTGCGCGAGAATGCACACCTGCAAGCCGGCTTCAAGTTCAATCCTGCTCGAAGGGAGACAAACGAGAGGCCCTACCGGCTCCGTTGCGTGTGTGGCGCAAGCGTTCCGATCCACCCCGAATGCGCCGGGGGCCATGATCGGCTCGCGGCTTTCGTTTTCGTCAGCCGAGTGCGTCTTCCCACTCGGCTTCCTTGAACCCGACAAGCAGCCCGCCTGGATGCTCGACTACCGGCCGTTTGATGCAGCTGGGATTGGCGGCCATCACGGCCACCGCCTTCTTCGCATCAAGCCCTTCCTTGTCGGCATCGGGCAGCTTGCGGAAAGTCGTGCCGGCGCGGTTGAGAACCTTTTCCCAGCCGGCCTGTTCCACCCAGTTCTTCAGCTTCCCGGCATCGGCGCCCTGCTTCTTGTAGTCATGAAACTCATAGCCGATGCCCTTCCCATCAAGCCATTTGCGCGCCTTCTTCACCGTGTCGCAATTGGGGATGCCGTAAAGGGTGATGCTCAAGCCTACCTCCTGTCGTAACGCTGCACGCGCGGCTCGGCGCAGGAGAACAGCGTGTAGTCCTGATAATATTCGGACCGCCCTCGCTGACGGATCGCCGAGTGCTCGGGATGGGCACCCCAGGCATGGACCGCCGCCTCGCTTGCCCATTCGGAAATTGCAACGAATTCGCCGTCTTCGGACTCATAGCTCTTGAACGAGAGGAAGCCGGGCTGCGCCCGCGCCAACGCCTCCATTCGCTCAGCATCCGCGGCATAGGCTTCGGCATCGATGCCGGGCCTCTTGCGATTGCGGAAGACGACCAGATACATGCATGCGGCTTAGCCATTGCATGCGATCCCGTCACCCCTTCGCGGAAGCGACGGGAGTGGACTTTTCTCCTCGACATGGACAGAAGCCCCCCATGAGCGTCAACAGCTTCGGCCGCCTGTTCAGATTTGCCACCTGGGGCGAAAGCCACGGGCTGGCGCTTGGCGCCGTGGTCGACGGTTGCCCGCCCGGACTGGAACTTGACGAAGCGGCGATCCAGCCCTTCCTCGACGCGCGGCGGCCGGGCCAGTCGAAATTCACGACCCAGCGGCAGGAACCGGACGCGGTGAAGATCCTCTCCGGCGTGTTCGAAGGCAAGACCACCGGCACGCCGATCAGCCTGATGATCGAGAATGTCGACCAGCGATCGAAGGATTATTCCGAAGTCGCCAAGGCCTATCGCCCCGGCCATGCGGATTATGCGTATGACGCAAAATACGGCTTTCGCGACTATCGCGGCGGTGGGCGCTCTTCCGCGCGCGAAACCGCAGCACGTGTCGCAGCAGGAGCACTGGCCCGACGCGTGGTGCCGGGACTGGAAGT
>JAGREL010000232.1 GCA_020446575.1 Novosphingobium sp.
TCATCGTCGTCGGTTCCGGCGCCGCGGGACTGACGGCGGCGCTTGCCCTCGCTGAAAAGCTCAAGGTGCTGGTGCTCGCGAAAGGCACGCTCGTCGGCGGTTCGACCGCATGGGCGCAGGGCGGGATCGCCGCGGTGCTGGATGCCGGCGACACCTTCGAGGAGCACATCCGCGACACGATGATCGCCGGTGCCGGACTCAACCGGCAGGAGACAGTCGAATTCGTTATCGAGCGCGCGCCTCATGCGATCGAACGGCTGATCAAGCTCGGCGTGCCGTTCAACACGGAAGGCAACGCCCTTCACCTGACCCGCGAGGGAGGCCATTCGCACCGCCGCATCGTCCATGTCGCCGATGCTACCGGCTGGGCGGTGCAATCGGCGCTGCTCAAGGCAGCGGATTCCAATCCCAATATCACTCTGCTGCCGGGACGGGCCTGCATTGACCTGATCACCGGCAAGCACGAGCTGCGCTATTCCGGGTCCGGCCGGGTTTGGGGCGTCTACGCGCTCGACCAGGAAACGGGGAAAGTGGAGGCCTATACCGCGCCGGCCACGGTGCTGGCGACCGGCGGGGCGGGGCGCTGCTACCTGTTCTCGACCGCGCCGCGCGGGGCGACCGGCGACGGCATCGCCATGGCCTGGCGCGCGGGCGCGCGTGTCTCCAACATGGAGATGATGCAGTTCCACCCGACTTGCCTCTACAATCTCGAGGTCAAGAACTTCCTCATTACCGAGGCGGTGCGCGGCGAAGGCGGCCGGCTGATACTGCCGCCCGGCGTGCCTGGCGCGGGCGAGCGCTTCATGCCCCGCTTCGACGAGCGCGGCGAGCTTGCCCCGCGCGATATCGTTGCCCGCGCCATCGACCACGAGATCAAGCGGCTGGGCCTCGACTATGTCCATCTCGACATCAGCAACCAGCCTCCCGAATTCGTGAAGGAGCACTTCCCGACGATCCACGAGAAGCTGTTGACGCTGGGTATCGACATGACCAGCGAGCCGATCCCGGTGGTTCCGGCCCAGCACTACACCTGCGGCGGGATCATGATCGACCTCAACGGCCGCACCGACCTGCCCGGCCTTTACGCGGCGGGCGAATGCACCGAAAGCGGCCTGCACGGCGCCAACCGGCTTGCTTCCAACAGTCTGCTCGAATGCTTTGTTTTCGGGGAGGCAGCCGCCGCCGACATCCTCGACCACTGGGACGCGTTCGACAAGCCGCCTCCCGTCCGCGCCTGGGACGCGAGCCGTGCCACCGATTCCGACGAGGAAGTGGTGATCAAGCAGAACTGGACCGAGATCCGCCGCTTCATGTGGAACTATGTCGGCATTGTGCGGACCACCAAGCGGCTCGAACGCGCCCAGCACCGCATCAACCTGCTTTGGGAGGAAATCGGCGAGTATTATCGCCACTTCCGCGTCTCGACCGACCTGATCGAACTGCGCAACCTGCTGCAAACCGCCGAACTCATCGTGCGCTCGTCGCTCAGGCGCAGGGAAAGCCGCGGCCTGCACTACACGCGCGACTATCCCGACACCCTGCCCGAAGCTGTCGACACGGTGCTTGTGCCGTGACCCTGATCCCCTAACGGGGATATGCTTCAGGCGACCGTTCCGCTCAGTCCAGCTCGATAGCCATGTCGGCCAGCTCGCGTTCGGCCCAGAACAGGCGGCCGGAGTATTCCTCCGGGTTCTCGCAGGCCGAGAAATAGACGATCATCCGCGAAGGCACGGTCATCGGCACGGCAACGCTGTTGTCGAGCCCTTCCTTCTCGACCCGGATCGCCACCAGCTCGGTCGCGACCAGGCCCGGATGCATGCCGATGACATAGATATTGCGGCGCGCAAGGTCCGGGGCGATGACGTTGCCGAGCCGGTCCAGCGCGCGCTTCGACGAGAAATAGCCAGGCACGACCAGGCTGAACTCGCCATTCGACTCGAGCGCCGTGGGCTCTTCCGCCTCGCGGAACACCTCGCCCGAGCCGGTCGTGACGTTGATGATCCGTCCACCGCCGCGCTTTTCCATGATCGGCACGCAAAGCTGCATCAGCGTGAAGGGCGCATGGGTGTTGACGTCGAACTGGTAGAGCCAGTCCTCGCGGCTGAGGCCGAGGAAGCCGTTCTGCCACATCTCGCCGGTGGTCGCGGCGGCGTTGTTGACGAGGATGTCGACGCCGCCGAACCTTTCGACCGCCTTGGCGACGAGGTTTCTGAGATCCGCCTCGCTGGCAAGGTCGGTCTGCACCGCCAGCGCCTCGGCGCCCATGTCCTCGAGCTGCTTGAGCGTCTCGCCCAAGGTGCCGGGAAGCACGTTGTCCGGTTCTACGGTGCGCGCCGCCAACACGACTTTCGCGCCGCGTTTGGCGAAGTCGAGCGCCGCCTGCTTGCCTACGCCCCTGCTGGCGCCGGTGATGATCGCGACCTTGTCTGTAAGGTCCATTTCCTTCTGGCGTTCCACGGCTCTCTCCCGTTCCGTATGCTGGACCGAAGCTAGATCAGCCGCGAACACCCACTCAAGCCCCGACTGGATCGCCCCGGCGTTCTTTCCTACGCCGCCCGGCGGAAGGTGAGCGGGAGAGCGGCGCTGCGGCTTGCAGGACGAACGGCATTCGTTACCGGTTCTTCGCGCGGGATCGGGGCGGCCATAGCGCGCCGCTTTGCCGCTCCGTCTCGACTCCGAGTGACATCGTCGGCACTGGATGAATGCGAATTCGAAGGGAGAATGGAATGCGGCTGGCAGGAAGAGTAGCGTTCGTCACCGGGTCGTCGCGCAGCATAGGGGCGGCGATTGCCCGCAGGCTGGCGGCGGACGGCGCAAAGCTGGTGCTGCATGGACGCACCGAGCGTGCCAAAGCGGAAAGCGTCGCCGATGAAATCCGCGCCGGCGGCGGGACCGCCGATATCGTCATGGGCGATATCACCGAAGGCGACACCGCAGCCGATCTGGTCAGCCAGGCATTTGCCGTTCACGGCGCCCTCGACATACTTGTCTGCAACGCAGGCGGCGGAACGGGTGGTCTGATCACGGAACAGCCCGTCGACGTTATCGACCAGGTTCTCGCCTTGAACCTGCGCTCGACGATTCTTGCCACTGCCGAATTCGCACGGCTCACGAAAAGCGAGCACGGACGGGTGGTCTTCATCTCGTCGGGAATGGCGACGCATCCGGCACCGGGCGTCGCGGTCGGCGCTGCCTCGAAGGCGGGTGCCGAGGCTTTCATGCGATCGGTGGCTCAGGAGCTGGGGCCGCGCGGCATCACCTGCAATTCGGTGGCGCCGGGGTGTACACGTACGGACATGATCGCGGGGCAGACCTGGCCGGATCAGGTTCCGCCATGGACAGCGCTGCGGCGGTTGGGCGAGCCTGAGGACATCGCCGATATCGTCGCTTTCCTCGCCTCGGACGATGCGCGCTGGGTGACCGGCGTGACGCTTCCGGCCAACGGCGGTCTGGTGACGACAGCGGCGAATATCCTGGCGCGCGCCACCTGACTTCTATTCGCCCCGCAGCGCCGAATAGCCGCCGTAGCTGGAGACCAGGAACGGCACGCAGTAGGTCAGCAGCAGCTTCCAGACATTGACCGGCTCGCCGGCGACCAGCTCCGGCCCCTGGTTTATCGCGTTGAGAGCGGTTCCGACGACAAGCGCAACCAGCGCGGATCGCCGGACCATGCGCGGGCCGAAAGCGTGCCTGAGCGCGTCGCGGCTATTCACAAAGCATGCCCCAGAAATGGGAGCCGCCGCCCGGAATGTCCCACTCGTCCACGATGCGAAAGCCGAGATGCTGGTAGATCGCGACGTTGCCGGGTTTCGCCGCTTCGAGATAGACCGGAAATCCGGCTGCCTTCGCTTTCGTCAGCCCCGCACGGATTGTCGCGCCGCCCTGGCCCTTCCCCTGGGCCGCGGGAGCGACGCCGGCGAATTGCAGGTACCAATAGGCCTGGTGGGGGGCGTGATCCTTCAGCGTGTCGCCGACGATCTTGGCTCTTTGCCCGCCGCTGCCCAAGGCGCGCCTGAGGTAGGGAAGCGCCCGTGCCGTTTCGAAGAAGCCGGGATGAATGGCGCCG
This sequence comes from Novosphingobium sp., assembly GCA_020446575.1. GTDB lineage: Bacteria > Pseudomonadota > Alphaproteobacteria > Sphingomonadales > Sphingomonadaceae > Novosphingobium. The sequence continues at coordinate 4,067 of JAGREL010000232.1, forward strand.
GGAAGCCGCCACAGCGTCGCCGCCTCGCTGCCCGGCGATTGCAGCGCCAGCCCGTTGGTTATCGCACCGCGCACCATTGGCCCGAAGAACAGTTCCAGCCGCTGCTGGCGATTCGTGCGATCCGGTTCGTCGAGAATCCAGCATAGCGGCGGATCGTCGACAAATGCCGCGGCGAGCGTCCTGGCGATGGCCGGGGCATGTGCCTTTGTCGCCCTGCTGATGCGTGGCGCTCGGATTTCCGTGCGGGTCATCCCCAGATCAGGTGTCTGCCGATGAAGATCAGCGCCATGGCGCCAAGGATCGAGGCGAGGCAGCCGGCCGGCTTGAATTCGCGGCTGCCCCGGCTGGTGATCAACCCGGCGGCAAGCGAGCCGCCGATGCCGAGAAGGATCGTCGCTACCCACCCCATCGCGACCGTGCCGGGATAGAACCAGCGGGCCAGCGCGCCGACGATGAGTCCGCTGATGATGGCGCCGATGATGTTGAGCATGAAGGCGAACCCCTCTTCCTTTTCCCGCCGCTATCCTTGCCCTATTCGCGGCCTATGACAATCCCGTTGCCTTCTGCCCGGGCAGGCATTTCACACCGTAAACCGGGCGTGATCAACCGTCAGTGGCCGCATGTAGGAGGGATCGTCCTTGTCGCGCGTGGCGGACACGTAGGCGCTGTTGATCTCCAGGCCCTCCGGGCCCCAGTTGTCGTCGCGGGCCTCGACCAGACAGATGCGTTCGGCAATCGCCCAGCGCCCGTCGCGTTTCTCGAAACGGTCGAGATAACGCCCGCTCGAATGGCAATAGAACGGCGCTTCGCGGTTCAGGCAGCGGAAGAAGTAATAGCTTTCGGTGTGAGCGACATCGCCGTCGATTTCGCAGCGGTGGTTGGTGATGTGGTGCTGCGTGAAGTGCTGCATCCCGTAGTGCAGTTCGAACACGTGATCGGCAAACCCCTCGACGGGGCCGCAGTAAGTGCCGTGATCGTCGATGGCGCCGGGATGGTATGCCGATAGCAGCATCTCCCGGTCGAGCCGGTCTATGCCCCTGCTGTAGCGCATGATGCAGTCGTAGATTTCCTGGCGGTCCTTCAGTTCGCGCACGATTGCGGCGGTCTCGGCATCCATCTCACTCTCCTTGCTTGTAGGGTTCTTGCCCGGCTAGCGGGAACACGGTGGCTTCTGCATATTGCAATTGCGGCAAGCGGAAAACCGGCGATAGAGTCGGCTCACAGCAGGCGGTCGTGCAAGGCCGCAAGTATAACGGGAGAGTGCAGGCTTGGAATATCGCGATCTCGGTCGCAGCGGCCTGAAGGTCAGCGCTTATGGTCTCGGCGTCATGACGTTCGGCGGGCAGACGCCGGAGGACGATGCCTTTCGCCAGCTCGACATGGCCTTCGAGGCCGGCATCACCCTGTTCGATTCCGCGGAAAACTACCCGACGCCGACCGGTCCGAAAACGCAGGGCCGCTCGGAAGAAATACTCGGGCGCTGGATCGCTTCGCGGGGCGTCCGCGACAAGGTGGTTGTGGCCACCAAGGTCGCCGGACCCGGCAATGCCGCCGGCGACATGACGCATATTCGCGGCGAGGACCGCTGCTTCGATCGCGCGAACATCGTGCAGGCCGTGGATGACAGCCTGAGGCGCCTCGGCACGGACTGTATCGACCTCTACCAGCTGCACTGGCCCGAGCGGCCGGTCACGACGCTGTGGCGTTCGCGCTATTCCTACCTGCCCGACGATCCGAAGCTGACGCCGATCGAGGAGACGCTTGGCGTGCTGGGCGAGCTGGTCGCCGCCGGCAAGGTCCGCGCCATCGGCGTGTGCAACGAATCGGCATGGGGCGTGATGCACTATCTCTCGCTGGCGGAAAGCAGCGGTCTGCCGCGCCTTGCTTCGATCCAGAACGGCTACAGCCTGCTCGACCGCTATTTCGAGCTTGGCCTTGCCGAAATTGCGATGCGTGAAGGGGTGGGGCTGTTAGGCTATTCGCCGCTCGCGCGGGGTCTGTTGACGGGCAAGCATCTGGCCGGAGAGGAAGCGGGCTCGACCGGACATCTCATGCTGACGCCGAACAAGCAGGCGGCGGTTGCGGCCTATGTCGCCCTCGCGCGCGAGCATGAACTGGAACCATCGCACATGGCTCTCGCCTTCGCGCGCCAGCAGCCTTTCATGGCTTCGGTGCTGATGGCGGCAAGTTCGGCTGCGCAGCTGGAAAGCAATCTCGGCGCGATCGGCCTTGAGCTTCCCAAGGAAGTGGTCAAGGCGATCAATGCCATTCACGATCTCAACCCCAATCCAAAATAGCAGGATGCCCAGATGAATTTCGGCCTCAACGACGACCAGCAGATGTTGCGCGACACCTTCGCGCGATTTCTCGACGACAATTCGAGCATGGCGCGGGTGCGTCAGGCCAACGAGGCAGGGGGCTTCGATGCCCGGCTGTGGCAGGGGCTGGCCGAGCTCGGCACGTTCGCGATGCGCGTGCCGGAAGAGGCGGGCGGGCTCGGCATGGGCACGTTCGATGCGGCGCTGGTGATGGAAGAAGCCGGGCGCACGCTGGCTTCGGGGCCGATCGCGGAGGCTCTGGTCGCGGCCCGGCTGCTCGGCGCGTTGGGCGGCGAGACGCAGGCTGAACTGCTGGGCGAGGTAATCGGCGGAACGAAGCTGGCGACACTGGCGTTTGGCGACATCGCCGGGAAGCCGGTGCAATGGCTGGCCGGCGGCGCGCATGCCGATCTGGTGATCGCGCGCAACGGCGACGACGTGGTGGCGGTTTCGCTCACCGAGGCCGACCGCAAGGCGGAGGAAAACCTCGCTTCCAACGGCATCGGCGAAGTCGATCTGGCCAAGGCCGAACAGACCGTGCTGGCGAGCGGCAAGGCGGCGCTCGACGAATTTGCGCGCGGCCTTGAGGAATGGAAGCTGCTTTGCGCGGCCGCGCTCAACGGGCTCGCACGCGAGGCGGTGCGGCTCGCTTCCGAGTACGCCTGTGAGCGCCATGCTTTCGGCGTGCCCATCGGCACTTTCCAGGCTCTCTCCCACCCGCTCGCCAACTTCATCACCGAGATCGAGGGCGGCAAGTATTTCGTCTGGAGGGTGATCCACTCAATCGCCACCGGAGATGAAGGTGTCGGCGCTCACATCCCGCTGGCGCTGTGGTGGAACGCGAAGACCGCCAGCGTCGCGGCGATCCAGTCGCTGCGTACTTTCGGCGGCTATGGCCTCACCACCGAATACGACATTCACCTCTACAACCTGCGCGCCAAGGCCTGGCCGCTGACTCACGGCGATCCGCAGCGGTTGCTGCAGGAGGCCGGCCGGCGGCTCTACGCGAACGAGCAGGCCGTGCTGCCCGATGTCGGCGCGGTCTCGATCGATTTCGACCTAGGCGACAAGGCCGAAAGCCTGGCGCGCGAAGTCGACGAATTCTTCTCTGCGACGCTCACGCCCGAACTGAAGGAACATGCGCACCATTCGTGGGACGGCCATCATCCGGTGGTGCACAAGAAGCTGGCCG